>CAYMYD010000318.1:0-2731 GCA_964394535.1 uncultured Propionivibrio sp.
CTTCCATGAGTTGAGATAGCGGTGATATCATCGAGACACTCCAAAAAAGCTATCCTTCCAGCTGATGGTCAATCAGCGGAAACGATTGAGGTAACTTAACAGGCCGGGGGGAAGGGCAAAACCGGTTGCCGGAGTTGGTGAGCAGAAAATCCCGCTTTCTGTCAGGCACAGGTGAGAAAACCGCCTTGCGTTCCCCTCCCCCGCTCACCGGTGCGCAAAACTATTCACACTGCGCGTCAGGATCTGCGCAGTCCTCGACGTCCATGTCGAGTTCATGCAGCTTGTAGAGCAAGGCCTGGCGACTGATGCCTAGTTCGTTCGCCGTGCGCGAACGGTTGCCACTATTGCGTTCCAGTGCCTGGGTAATGACCTTGGCTTCAAAGCTGCGTAGTTGCGCCTTCAGCGAGCGTGAGCCGGCAATTTCTTCCGTGGGCGAGGAGCGGCTTGCGGCAACGATCGGCAGCGGCAAGTCCTCGGCAAAGATCATCGTGCCGGTACTCATCACCACCGCCCGTTCAACGGCATTGGATAGTTCACGCACGTTGCCCGGCCAAGTGTAACGCTGCATTATGGCCAAGGCATGATCATCGAAACCATCGATTTCACGTCCGTGCAAGGCCGTGTGTTTGCGCAGGAAATGCGTTGCCAGCAGCGGAATGTCGTTTGGCCGCTCGCGTAGTGGTGGCACCAGCAGATTGACCACGTTCAGGCGATAGTAAAGATCCTGGCGGAAGCTGCCGGCAGTGACCATCGCTTCGAGATTGCGATTGGTTGCCGCAACCACGCGCACGTCGACATGCAGGGTCTTGTTGCCACCCACCCGCTCGAATTCCCGATCCTGCAGGACACGCAGCAGTTTGACCTGGAGCGATAGTGGCAGATCACCGATCTCGTCGAGAAACAGCGTACCGCCGTCGGCGTGTTCGAAGCGCCCGGTACGACGGCTTGCTGCGCCGGTAAACGCCCCCTTTTCATGACCGAACAGTTCGCTTTCCAGCAGCCCTTCGGGAATCGCACCGCAGTTGATCTTGACAAAAGCGTGTTGCGCACGCGGGCTGTTGTAATGCAGAGAGGCAGCCAGCAGTTCCTTGCCGACGCCACTTTCGCCGCAGATCACGGCGGTTGCGTTACTGGCCGCAATGCGGGCCACGGATTCGCAGAGGGCGAGCATCGCCGGATCGCGGGTAACAATGTGCTCGAAACGGAAATTCTGCGTGAGTTCCTGTTGCAGCAAGCCGATTTCACGCTTCATTTCGCGCATCTGCCAGGCACGATTGACCAGAAGGCCGATTTCGGCCAAGTCGAAGGGCTTGATGACGAAATCGAAGACACCATTCTTGATTGCTTGCACGGCCGTTTCCAGGTCGGCATAGGCGGTCATCAGGATGACTGCCGCACCCGGGCGCAGCGCCAGCATGGCGCTCATTGCCTCGATGCCGGAGAGGCCGGGCATGCGGATATCCATCAGCACGATGTCTGGTGAATGGCTGCGAAACAGCGCCAGCCCTTCCTGCCCGTCCTTCGCCGTGATGGTCTGAAAACCCTCGCGCGTCAGCACTAGCGCCAGCATGCGGCGGATGCTCTCATCGTCATCGACGACCAATATCTGATAGTCAGCTTTCATTGTTCGGTTCATGTTCCTGTCGGCAAGGTGATCGTCACCATACAGCCCTGGCCAGCCTCACTGACGACTTCGATATGGCCATGGTGACTTTCGATGATTTTCCTTGCAATTGCCATGCCAAGTCCGGTTCCGGTTGGTTTGGTCGAGAAGAAGGGGTCAAAAATGCGCTTTCTTGCTTCATCACTGATACCACAGCCGTTGTCGGCAATACGGATAATGACGCCTCCGGCATCGTCTGCCGCGGTCGTGATACGTATTTCCCCGTTGCCGCTGATGGCCTGAATGGCATTGATCAGTACATTGAGCAGTACCTGCTTAATCTGCCCGCAATCAATTTCGACCGGCGGCAGGCCACCTGCCAGTGAGAGTGAAAAGGTGATGCGACCGTCGCTTTCGCTGTCGGGCACCAGCAGCAGGGTTTCTTCGACCAGCCGGTTAAGCTCGGCTGGCTCGGTATGCAGGGTCTGCGGTCGTGCCAGATCGAGCAGAGTGGAAACGATACGGTTCAGTCCGTCGACCTCGCGGATGATGATGTTGCCGTATTCCTGCCATTCACCGGGATCGGTCGAACCTTGCAGATATTGCACGAAGCCACGGATGGAGGTTAGCGGGGTGCGCAGATCGTGGGCGATGCCCGCCGCCATTTCGCCGATGGCTGCCAGCCGGTCGGAGCGCGCCACCTGTTGTTGCAATTGATGGGTTTCGCTGATGTCACGGATGATCGCCACCACCCCCAGTTGATGTCCGCGCCCGTCGAACAGGCGGCTGCAACTGGCAACGACGCGCAGGGTCTGCAAGGGCAGCGGGTAATCGAGTTCGACACCGTGATATTCCCGGCCGCTTTGTAGCGCATCGAGCAGGAAGCTGGAAAAGTGCGCATTTTCCCGGAACAGGGTCAAATAGGGGCGGCCGACGACTTCAGCCGTCTGGCAGTGGAACAGGCCGCAACCGGCCGGATTGATGTAGGTGACGCGATTTTCCAGATCAACGGTAATCACGGCTTCCGACAGGCTGTCGAGAATGTTGTGATGCATCGAACGCGCTTCCTGCAGCGCCCGCGCCAGTTCGTTGATCGCTTCGACGATCTCGCCGATTTCACCCTTGACC
>CAYMYD010000319.1:0-2684 GCA_964394535.1 uncultured Propionivibrio sp.
CTAGCAGGGTGTTGATCAGGGCGAGTGCCTGGCAGGCCCGCGCGGTTTTACCGGTTCGCCAGGCAAAAATTGCGAAGGAGCTGAGTGCGGCGGAGAGCGTGATGTCAATGGCGCAGGTGACCCACTGCTGCTGGAGGGCACGATAAATGGCGAAGGGAATGACACCGGCCGTGCCGGCAGCACAGATAAGACACAGGACACTGAGCTGAAAATCGCTTTGCAGGCGGTATCGCAGTTTGTGGAAAAAAGGGTTGTTCATGGGTGCCGCAAGCGACGGTCAGATGTTTCGGAGCGAGGGGGAGGATTAGCGTTTGTGATGCTATCAGGCTACGAAGTAGACCACAGCGATGATGTCAGCGCAACTGAAAAATGAGCCGCTTTCATGGCATAAGCCACCCTGGATGATGAAAGACTGGCCACGGATCGCATCGCTTGAGCAGACCAGAATCCCGGGATTCCTCCGGTTTTAATCGATGCAAATCTGCGTAATCTGTGGCTCAAGGCATTTTTAACTTCGAAGCATTGTGGTGAATTGTCCAATGGAAATCCGGGCTCCAACACACTGCCTGTCCTGCCTTACTCTTTAGCTTAAAGCCCGGCTATGGCATAGTAGCGCCTTGCTTGTACAGGGAGTGGCAATGAATCCGGAATTGCAGAAATCCTTGCAGGTCAGCGTGATGCCCGGTTCTCTGGACAGCCACATGCTGATTGTCCTGCTGATCATGGTGGCTGCCGGGCTTCTCGGCGGGGTGGCGAATTGTTATCTGAGCGACCGTCAAGGCGATGCCGGGCGGCGTGAGTGGGGGAAATATCTGACGCTGGGCGTGATTGTCGCCCTGACCGTTCCGCTATTCCTGAACATGATTTCCAGCAACCTGCTGGAAGCGCCACGTACCCGGCCGGTGGATTTTTTTGTTTTTGCCGGGTTCTGCCTGATTTACGTTGTTGCCTCACGGCGACTGGTCGAGAATATGGCCAATCGCCTGCTCGGGCAAATGGAACAGATGAAGCGCGAGCTCGGGCAGATCAAGGAACGGCAGCCGGAAAATCCGCCGCCGGCAGTCCGCGAAGAGCCTGCCGAGGCCGCCGGCAAGCCGGAAACACCCAAGGAATCCCTGTCCTATAACGACATCGAAATCCTGCGGGCGCTGGCCAAGGATAATTACGTTTATGGCAATCTTGTCGGCATTACCGACGAAACCGGCCTGGCACGCGAGATCGTCAGCAATCGCCTGACGGTGCTCAAGAATCTCGGCATCATCGAAACGCGCATCAGCGAAAAAAACGTCCTGCACTGGAGCGTTTCGCCCAAGGGCAAGCAGGCGCTGGGCGAAATCCTTTCCGGTCAGACAGAAACCGTGAGGAGCAAGGAGTGAGAAGTGATGAGAAAAACCGATCACGTCTGCCACTCCCCGTTCCTCACCCCTCACTCATTATTCCTCTCTGCCTTATGAATATCGTCATCCTCGCCGCCGGACAGGGAAAGCGCATGCATTCCAGTCTGCCCAAGGTGCTTCATCCGCTGGCGGGCAAAGCCCTGGTCTCCCATGTGATTGACACGGCGCGCTGCCTGAACCCGCAAAAACTCTGTCTGGTTTATGGGCACGGTGGTGATGTCGTGCGCCGTGCGCTGGACGCTCCCGACCTGTCCTGGGCCTTGCAGGAACCACAACTGGGCACCGGACACGCCGTGCAGCAGGCCCTGCCGCATCTGGCCGAGGGCGGAACGACGCTGATCCTCTACGGTGACGTGCCGCTGACCCGGGTTGAAACACTCCGGGGCTTGCTTGACGCCGCGCATGATGCGCTGGCCATCCTGACCGTCGAACTGGCCGATCCGGCGGGTTACGGGCGCATGGTGCGCAATGCGGCTGGCGAGGTCGTGCGCATCGTCGAGCAGAAGGATTCGACCGCTGCGGAGCGCAATATCCGCGAGATCAATACCGGCATCATGGCCATGCCGACGACCCACCTGGCCGCATGGCTCGGGCGCTTGTCGAACAACAACGCGCAGAAGGAATACTACCTGACCGACATCGTCGGTATGGCAGTGGCCGAAGGACTGGCGATCCGTACCGCCCAGCCGCAGCATGAATGGGAAGTGCTCGGGGTCAACAGCAAGGTGCAGCTCGCCGAACTGGAGCGCATCGCTCAGCGCTGCACGGCAGAACGACTTCTGGAAGAAGGGGTGCGTCTGGCCGATCCGGCACGTTTTGATGTGCGTGGCGAACTCGTCTGCGGGCGCGACGTGTTCATCGACGTGAATTGCGTCTTTGAAGGCCGGGTCGAACTGGGCGAAGGGGTTGAAATCGGCCCCAACTGCGTGCTGAAGAACGCCCGCATCGGCGCGGGAACGCGACTGGCTGCCTTTACCCATGTCGAGGAGGCGGTGGTTGGCGCCGACGGGCGCATCGGCCCCTTTGCCCGCCTGCGACCAGGCACTGAACTGGCCGAAGATGTGCATGTCGGCAATTTCGTCGAGATCAAGCAAAGCCGTCTGGCAGCGCACTCGAAAGCCAATCATCTGGCGTATATTGGTGATGCCACCATCGGCAGCCGGGTCAATATTGGTGCCGGGACGATCACCTGCAATTACGACGGGGCCAACAAGCACCAGACGATCATCGAGGACGATGTCTTCATCGGTTCCGATACGCAACTGGTCGCGCCGGTGCGTGTCGGTC
>CAYMYD010000320.1:0-2684 GCA_964394535.1 uncultured Propionivibrio sp.
GGGACATTGGTCTGCCCTTGAGCATCCACGACGACGCGCCCGCGTTCCAGATGGACTCCCAGGGTTTCCAGTCCAAAGCCGCTGCTGACCGGGCGGCGACCAATCGAGAGCAGGACTTTTTCTGCCTCGATGCGCTGGCTTTGACCGGCGCTCTCGAATTCGACTGCGCCGGAAAGCACCGCCGTGACCTTGCTGTTGAGGTGAAAGCGGATGCCTTTCTTTTCGTAATTTTTTTGCAGGATGCCGGAAATTTCACGGTCCGTCGGCCCGGCAATCTTGTCGAGCATTTCGATGACCGTCACCTGGCTACCGACGGAATTGAAATAACTCGCCATTTCCAGACCAATGACACCACCGCCGACGACCACCAGACTTTGCGGGATATTTTCCATGTCGAGAATTTCACGGTTGGTCAGCACCCTGCCCTGTTCGAAGCCTTCCTTGACACCAGGAATCGGCGGAACAATGGCTTCGGAGCCCGTCGCGATCAGCAGGCGCTGGCTTTGGTAATGCTGATCACCGACAGCAACGGTAATCACGCCGTTTTCACGCCCCAGAATCTGGCCGAAACCGTCAATCATGGTGACCTGGTTTTCCTTGAGCTGCGCCCGAATCCCGGCAACCAGGGCTTTGACGACTTTGTTCTTGCGGGCAATGACGGCTTTCTGGTCAATCGCTGCCCCCGTCGTACTAACGCCGTATTTGTCACCATGCTTGGCGTAGTCGAGAATCTTGGCGCTGTTCAACAGGGTTTTGGAAGGCACGCAGCCTTCATTCAGACAGACACCACCGAAGGCCCGTTTTTCGATGACGAGCGTTTTCATACCGGCGTGACCGGCACGTTCGGCTGCAAGATAACCGGCAGGGCCGCCGCCCAGGATGATGAGATCGAACATGGTTTTTTCCTTCACCTTATTACAGCAAGAGCAGTGAGAAGTTTTCCAGCGCCTGCTTCATGTCTTGCAGGAAGCGCGCTGCCGGTGCGCCGTCAATGGCACGGTGGTCACAGGTGAGCGAGAAACTCATGGATTGGTAGGGAACAGCAAGGCCGTTTTCTTCACGAAATTTCGTCGTGAGGCAATTGACGCCCAGGATGGCGGTCTGCGGGGGATTGATAACCGGCGTAAAGGATTCAATGCCCAGCGCACCGAGGTTGCTGACGGTGATGGTGCCGTCTTTCAGCTCGTCCGGAGAAATGGTGCCGGACTGACAGGCCGCCGCCTTGGCCTTCGCCTGCCTGGAGATTTCAGCCAGGCTCAACTGATCGGCGTTGAAAATGGTCGGCACCATCAGGCCACGCGGGGTGTCGACAGCCATGCCGAGATTGACCTTGTGGAAGTAAACCATGCGGTCATCGTGATAATGGGCATTACAGGCCGGGTGCTGTTTGACGACACGGGCAAGGGTGTAGAGGATGATGTCATTCAGGGTGATGTTGCCGGTAAAGCCCAGCTTTTCAGCCACACCGCTTTCCCTGGCCTGTTTCAGCCTGGCCCGGAAGGCGAGAATTTCGCTGGCGTCAAAGCTCATGGTGTAGGAAAGCTGCGCCATGCCGCCCAGGGACTGCATCATCGATTTGGCGATCAGTTTGCGGATGTTGCTGTGCTTTTCTTCGTGGAAGCTGGCGGCCGGGGCAACGGCGGGACTTGCCGCCGGGGGGGCACTCAGGTCAGCAACGGAAACACGGCCACCGATGCCGCTGCCCGCGGTGCCTGCCGGATAGTCGCAGCCTGCCGCAGCCGTGGCAAACTTGCCTTCGTCGATCAGTCTGAAGATGTCGCGTTCGATGACACGACCTTTGGGGCCGGTGGCAACGACTTCGCGCAGGTCGACACCATGTTTCCGGGCCGTGCCACGGGCGCGCGGGGAAATACCGACAGCGACCCCGCCCGGCGCGGCTGGCGCTGCGCTTGGCGCCGCATCAACAGGCGCGGTAGGCGTGGCAGCAGGGGCTGCAGACTTGGGGGCGGCAACTCCTGCAGGCGTAGTCGCGCCGGATGCCGCATTCGGGTCATGGACGCTGAAATCCTCGCCCTTCTGCCCGATGACACAGACATTGGTCAGACAGGGAACATCGTCTCCCTCGGCAAAAAAGAGCGCGAGAATCTCGCCTTCAACTTCAGCACTGGCATCAAACGTTGCCTTGTCCGTCTCGTAGCTGAAAAGATCGTCACCTGGCGCGACCTTGTCTCCCACTTTTTTGTACCAGCAACCAATGATGCAACTCTCTACAGATTGCCCCTGACGCGGCATGATGACCGGTGTTGCCATGCGATTCTCCTTCAGGAATGACGAGGAAAAAGAGAGAAAAGCGAAGCCGTTTTCACATCATGAATACATGACAGGACAAGGCCCGCTGCTCCCGGCGTTCCCCATGAATTATTTCTTCTTGCGACGCAATACTTCCTCTGCCTTGAGCACGATCCGGCTCACCGACAGACCGTATTTCTCCAGCAACTGCTCGTAATCGCCGGATTCGGTAAAGGTATCTTCAACACCGACCAGTTCGAGCGGAACCGGACAATGTTTGGCCAGCACCTCGGCCACGGCACTACCCAGGCCACCGAAAACGTTATGCTCCTCGGCAGTCACGATCGCCCCGGTCTCTCTGGCGCAGGCAATCAGCAGTTCCCTGTCGATAGGCTTGATGGTATGGATATTCACCACCCGCGCCTTGATCCCCT
>CAYMYD010000321.1:0-2674 GCA_964394535.1 uncultured Propionivibrio sp.
GTAATAAAGTTGAAAAGCGGTCGAGGTCGACATTGCCGCCGCTAATGATCACGCCAACCCGCTGACCTTTGAGTTCGCTGCCCATTGCCCGGGCGGCGGCAAGGCCCAGACAGCCGGTCGGTTCGACGACGAGTTTCATGCGTTCGGCGAAGAAGCGCATGCAATCGACGAGTTGTGCGTCGCTGACGGTCAGGATGTCGGTGACGTCGCGCCGGATGATCCCGAAGGTGTAGGCACCGAGATGTTGGGTCTGCGCACCGTCGGCAATCGTTTTGGGCGTTTCGATATGAACGATGCTGCCACTGCGGAAGGATTGTTGTCCGTCGTTACCGGCTTCCGGCTCGACGCCGTAAATCCTGCAGGCCGGGGCGAGGGCTCGGGCCGACAGTGCCGAACCGGCCAGCAGGCCACCGCCGCCCAGACAGACGAACAGGGCATCCAGTTCGCCGACTTCCTCGAACAACTCCCGCGCCGCTGTTCCCTGACCGGAGATCACGTCGGGATGGTCGTAAGGCGGGATCAAGGTCAGTCCCTCTTTTTCCGCGAGCTCACGACCGATTTTTTCACGGTCTTCGGTGTAGCGGTCGTAGCTGATCACCTTGCCGCCATAACCGCGTGTCGCTGCCATTTTGGCCGCTGGTGCGTCATTGGGCATGATGATGGTCGCCGGGATGCCGAGCAGCGAGGCGGACAGAGCGATGGCCTGTGCGTGGTTGCCCGAGGAATAGGTCACCACCCCGGCTTTCCGCTGGCGCTCGTCGAATTTCGACAGCGCATTGAAAGCCCCGCGAAACTTGAAGGCTCCCATGCGTTGCAGGTTCTCGCATTTGAAAAAGATTTCAGCCCCGGTTTCCCGGTTCATGGTGCGCGAAGTCATGACCGGGGTACGGTGGGCAGCCCCGGCAATCCGTGTTGTTGCGGCGAGAACGTCTTCGTAGGTCGGCAGTTTGAGCATGATGTTTCCCTTTTCTGAAAATTTTTTATCACCAGGGCCAGTCGATCACGGTGCCGATTCCGGTGGCTTCCGATTGTCGGCGCAACAGATGGGCGACCGTCAAATCCTGCAAGGCGATGCCGGTCATGTCAAAGACGGTGATGTCGTCTGTCTGACGTTGGAAATCCATCTTGCCGGTCAGGAGGTCGCCCAGCATCGTGCAGGGGACATCCTTGGCCCACTGGCTTTCGCCGATCGAGCGTGCCTGGATGAGATCGTCGGCAAAGAGCCGGACATGCTTGAGCAGACCGGCGGGAAGTTCACGCTTGCCTTCGGTGTCCGCGCCGACACAGTTGAGATGAGTGCCCGGTTGGACAGCGTCGCGGCTGAATAGCGCACCACCGCCCGGTGTTGCGGTGATGACGATGTCGCTTCCGGCAACAGCGGCATCGCGATCCGTGACGTGGCGGATGCTACAGCCGATGGCCGCGGCCTCCGGTTGAATGGCCGCTTCGAAACGGGTATCCGGCTCATCGTTGATACTCACATACTGCAGGCTGCGCAGGCCGGGTAGCAGGCGCAGCGCGAACTGTGTCTGGATCTGCGCCTGAACGCCGGTGCCGAAGACGCACAAGCGGGTGCTGTCGCTACGGGCAAACTGCAACAGTCCGAGGCCGCCGGCCGCCCCGGTGCGCAGCGTGGTGACGATGTTGCCGTCGATCATGCACAGCGGACGTCCGGTATAAGGGTCGAACAACAGGATGGTGGCCTGGTGGGGCTCGCCGCCGAGGGCGCGGTTGGTGGCCCAGAAACCGGCCGCCTTGAAGCCCAGTACGTCCTGAGAAACGATGTCGCCGGACTTGATGCCGAATACCCCGCCGGAAGGCAGCTTTTCGCGCACGACGGGGAAAACGCGTCCCTCGCCCAGGCTATGGAGTTTGAAGGCGTCGCGGACGGCTTCGAGTACCGCCTCCGGCGTCAGCAAGGATTCGACGTGGTTTTTGTCCAGCAGCAGCAGTTTGGTATTGCGGCGCATACTTGCCTCCTGATGGGATCAGAGACCGATTTTCCGAATATCGGAATACAGGGTGGTGCGGGAAAGCCCCAGATGCTGTGCCACTGTATCAATGGCACGGCGCATTTCCAGTAGGCCGTTATCCTTGAGTTCCTGCAGCAGGGCACGCCGTTCTCCGGTTTTCAGTGCCCGTGGTGTTGTCGAGCGGTGGGCGGCGAACTCGTCGATGTAATTCCTGATCGTCGGAGTTCCAGCCGAGCCCAACGATTCCACAATGCACGGTTCGGTGTTTGTAGTACCGAATCGGGTCAGCACATTCTGCAGGTTCTGGAAGAGCGTCAGATCGATATTCATGCACAGCGCGGCGACATAGCGGCCTTGTGCATCCTTGATGCCGATCGACGTACTTTTGGCCTGTCGCCCGTCGGGAAAGCGGTTCGGATAGTTGGCGACAATTTCAGGAAAATCCGGATTGGAGATGCGTTGTGCGCCGAGTTCGGTCACCGGATCACCGACTTTTCGGCCCGACAGATTGTTGTGAATTGCCAGAACCGCGTGCTCCTGCTGCGTCAGGTCATGGACGACGACTTCGCAAAAAGGCGCAAAGGTTTCGCTCAGCCCGCGTGCAATTTGCTGGAGCTGTTCGAGGAGGTAACGCTGTTCCGGGGTTTTGCTTTTCATATGTTTGCATTCTGCAAAGATATGAACGATTGGTCAATATTGAT
>CAYMYD010000322.1:0-2660 GCA_964394535.1 uncultured Propionivibrio sp.
GTACATACCGCGCCGACCCACAAGGCCGTGGCGTAGGGCATGCCGAACATGTTCTCGAACAGCCGAGCGCCCGCCACGACACCCGAGGCACAGTAGAGGGTGAAGAAAACCAGGATCACCAGTGCGGTGATCACGCGCAGCAGATTGGATTTGTCCTCGAAACGATGGGAAAGGTAATCAGGCAGGGTCAGGGCGTTGTTGGCATGCTCGGTATAGACGCGCAGGCGGGCGGCGACGTAACGCCAGTTCAGCCAGGCACCGACAATCAGACCAACGGCGATCCAGCCTTCGGAGAGTCCTTTCAGGTAGACCGCGCCCGGCAGACCCATCAGCAGCCAGCCACTCATGTCGGAGGCCCCGGCAGAGAGCGCGGTGACGAAGCTGCCAAGGCGGCGGCCACCGAGAATATAGTCTGCCAGATTGCGCGTCGAGAGATAGCCGAACCAGCCGATCAGCAGCATGCTGAGCAGGTAGAAGGCAAAGGTCAGGGTGACCGGATCGTTCCAGAACATGATTTGCTACTCCAGAGAAAAAGGTGCCGGAGCGGACTCCTGCGCCCTATGGGGCCGTCAACAAAAACGCCCACGCAAGCAACTGGCGGGTGGGCGACCGGAAAACGGCCGGTTTGGTCAGTGCGAAATACAGTGAAAGGTGAAACGGGAGAGGCATGCCGGTAGCGATCGTAACGAGACTGGTTTTGGCTTCGCTGGCAGGCACTTTTTTCATTTTTCACGTTTCACATGGCAACCCACCCCGCCGATATTTCATCTTCCGGGGTGACACAGTTGCCGTGAAAATCAGTATGCGTCACGCAACGCGTTTGCGGCGCGCATTGTACACGCAAGCCAGGCGGGAAAACAGGAATTTTGCACAGGCAGGCGGTTTTCCGCCGGAAAGTCACTCGTGTTCGGCCAGCGCCCTGGCGGTTTTCTCGAAATCGTGTTGCGTGTTGGAAAACGCCTGGACCAGCAAGGGATCGAATTGTCGTCCGGCACCGTCGATGATGCGATGGACGGCCTGCAGATGGCTCAGGCGCTTTTCCGGGTCGCTGGTGGCGGTGAACTCCTCGTAGGCGTCAGCGAGGGCAACGATACGTGCTTCGAGCGGAATCGCCGCGCCACGCAGCGCTTCCGGATAACCGCTGCCGTCCCAGTGTTCGTGATGGGAATGAGCGATGTTGCGGGCCAGGGAAAGAAAGCTGCTGGTGCTGGCTTCATTTTCCATTTCCTGGATGAATTCCTTGCCAAAGCGGGTGTGCTCGCGGAATTGCTGTTCTTCTTCGGCGCTCAATGGCGTATTTTTGCCGAGAATTTCATCGGCAACCGCCACCTTGCCGATGTCGTGCAGGAGCGAGCCCTGACAGAGCGTCCGGATGTACAGCGGTGTGATGATCTCCTGGTATGGCGGCGTACCGGATAGCTCGGTGGCGAGAATGCGGCAGTATTCCCGGATGCGTTCAAGATGCTGGCCGGGACGGGTGTCGCGATATTCCGAAATTTTCGCCAGTGCCAGAATGGTCATGTTTTCCATCATTCGCACCTTGTCGAGCGATTCGCGCAGTTGCTGCTCCAGTGTTTTCCGCGTACCGATCTCACGGATCACCAGTTGCAGACCGATCTTCCTGTCACCGTTCAACAGCAGGACACCGTTGATTTCCACGTCGAGCCACTGGCCGTTGGCAGAGCGCAGACGGGTCTGCCAGTCGGCGACGGCTTTTCCTTCGTCGATGGGCGTCAGCAGTTCCTGCTGCATTCTCAGGCGTTCGCTTTCCCGTACGCACTCAAGCAGGGAATGGTCCTTGATGGCGGCCTGGCCACAGAAACAGTCAATGTAGGCGCTGTTGGCCTGAATGACCCTTCCCTGCGCATCGCTCAGTACTACAGCATCGGCAATGGATTCGTAGAGCATCTGGTAGCGTCGATCGGCTTCCTGCTGTTCCCTGCCACGACGTAATGCTTCCTGCTCAAGTTGTCCGGCTTTGTGCTTGAGTTCTCCGGCGGCAGCGTTATCGCTACGGCGAATCCGGGATTCATTGATTCGGGCTTTGGTTTCTGTCCAGTTATAGAGTGTGGTGACCAGAACGAAGCTGAACATGAAGAACAGGTTATTGATGTGTTCCCAGTGGTGAGTGTTGCCGGATGCGTGATCAACAAGCCGGAGGCTTACGAAATAGGCAAAACTCAACAGGCAGCCAATTCCCAGAGTCTGGCCTGCCGTCAGCGGAGTCAGGGTGGCGTAGATGATCATGACCATGATCAGCCCGAAGTAATACGAGGTGTTGCTATGGTCTGTCTGCTGGAGGATGAAGAGGGTGACACCACAGGCGCAGAGGTAGCTGAACAGACCGACCGGCAGGGCATAACGTCCGCGCCGGTCAAGATGGTTGATCAGCAGCAACAGGAGACCGCCCGTCAGCGCCAGCAGACGCACGGGCAGCAGGGCAGAGAAGCGTTCGGCAAACAACAGATAGTCGAACAGGCTGAAGAGCAGCAACAGGCCCATGATCAGCAGCAGGATGCTGCGCAGTCGCTGGCGCAGCAACTGGTGCAGTTCGTATTGGTACTGCCAGTGCAGGCGCAGGCTGCTCATGGTTTTGCTGTTCCCGTCACTGCTGTCCGGTTAAATGAAGGGGCGAATCGCTGAAAGCCATGACTGACGGG
>CAYMYD010000323.1:0-2658 GCA_964394535.1 uncultured Propionivibrio sp.
TCAACGGACCGGACAATGAGTCACCGGAAAGCCTGCTAGAATCGGCGTGAAAAGATAGCAAGCGGTTTTTCTCCCCTCTCTGTTTACCAATGAATGACGAGTTTTTCATGCGCGAGGCGATTTCGCTGGCGCGTTCGGCGGAATGTCTTGGCGAAGTGCCGGTCGGTGCGATCGTCGTCTGCAAGGGCGAGATCGTCGGGCGGGGCTTCAATTCGCCGATTGGCGAAAGCGATCCGTCGGCACACGCCGAAATCGCCGCCCTGCGTGATGCCGGTCGGCGTCTGGCCAACTACCGCCTGCCCGAATGCGAGCTGTTTGTGACGCTGGAGCCCTGCGCCATGTGCGCCGGGGCCATTCTTCATGCCCGCATCGCGCGGGTCGTCTACGGTGCGCGTGACCTGAAAACCGGCGTTCATGGCAGTGTGCTTGACCTGTTTGCCGTCGAGCGCCTCAATCACCATACGGAAATCGTCGGCGGCATCCTGGCCGAGGAATGCGGTCGTCTGCTCTCGGACTTCTTCGCCGGACGACGGCAGCAGCGCGAGCTTCCGGCATGAAAATCCATATTTCTCTCGCGCAGCAAAGGCTGCAACTGCTTGACGACGACGGGCAGCCCTTGGCGAGCTGGCCGGTATCGACGGCGGAACGCGGGGCAGGGGAGTTGTGCGGCAGTTATTGCACGCCGCGCGGCAAACATCTGATTCGCGCCAAAATCGGTGCCGGTGAGCCACGCGATACGGTCTTTTCGGCGCGTCGGCCCACAGGGGAAATCTACTCACCGGAACTGGCCGCCGCTTTCCCGGAACGGGACTGGATTCTGACGCGCATCCTCTGGCTCTCGGGCTGCGAACCAGGATTCAACCGCTTGGGCGATGTCGACACCATGCGCCGCTACATCTACATCCACGGCTGTCCGGACGAAGTCCCGCTGGGCATCCCGGCCTCGCATGGCTGTATCCGCATGCACAGCGATGCGCTGATGGCGCTGTTCGAACAGGTGCCGGTCTATACGCCGGTCGAGATTTCGGAATAAAACGTCTCGCAGACCTGCCCCAAAGGGATGGCATCGGGGCCGAAGCTGTGTTCGATGAAGTTCACGCTGCCCGAACGATGACGCAGGATCAGGGTCGAGGCGCGAGTGCCGTAGCCAAAGTGCGGCGCACGGACAAAAATCGCCGAGAGGATTCGCTCCCAGGCCAGCGGCACGCCTGTTTCCGGGAGATGCTTGTCTGGAACAATTTCATCGTCAGCCAGCAGATCGAAGAAGGGCGTCGGCTCAGGCAAGTGGCCGAGTGCCGCGCCAAATGCCGCGCGGGCAGCGGCCAGCTTGGGCCACGGCGTATCGAGCTGATGGTTGGAAAGCCCGTAAATTCCCGGAGGCAAAACGCGTGGAGCCGCGCCACGGTTGCTGAAATAGGCCAGCCGGTGTGTATCGCCAACGAGCAGGTTGAAGCCGTTGTAGGCCGTGGCGCGCATGGACAAGGCGTCGAGAAAGGCTTCCGGATCGTGCGGCCCGAGCAGGTACTGCGCCACCAGTTCGCCGCGTGACGGTGTGCTGCTCCCGCTTTGCCGTCCTTCGCGATAATTGGTCAGGGCGGCAAAGCCCAGTTGTCGGGTGATACCCAGCCAGCTTCCCCCCGCTTCCAGATCACGCCCGGCAAAAACCGACGGGGCGTCCGGCCAGAAACCGGCGGGTGCGGCAGGACGCTGGAAAAACTCGTCGCGGTTCGCGGCCACGACCAGCGGATAATCCGGATGCACTTGCCAGGCCAGCAGGATCAGGCACACCGCTGTCAGTCACCCAAGGAAACAAGTGAGAGGATCCGCACCCCCGGCAGTTCAACAAGTGCCGTACCGTTATCGACAAAATCTTCCTTGATGACGGCCAGTGCGTCGTAGCCGCCAGCTGGCGAGGGCGCGGCATTGACGATTTTTCCGCCCGCCAGCTCCGCGTTCCCCGGCGCCGTCAAGCTTTGACCAGCAGTGATCGGGCCGTCGACATGCAGGCGGTAGAGATGACGCTTGACGCGGCCCAGGTGATGGGCGCGGGCGACGACTTCCTGCCCCGGATAACAGCCCTTGCGGAAGCTGACCCCGCCGATTTTGTCGAAATTGACCATTTGCGGGACGAATTCTTCACGGGTTGCCGCGCTGATCCAGGGGGTTCCGGCCTGGATGTCGAGCCATTGCCAGGCGGCGGTGCCGACCGGGACTGGGCTGGCCGGGCTGCTGCACAAGGCCTGCCAGCAGGCAGCAGCCTGTGCGGATTCGACGGTGAGGATGAAACGCCGGGCGTCGAGCCGGATCAAGGTGCCGCCGGAAAATTCCGTTGTTTCCAACGGATTGGCAGGAGGCGTCAGGCCAACGCCCTCAAGCGCCGCAACGGCTTTCGCACCGGAAAGGCCGATCAGGACGTGGTCGCCGGACAGGGGAAGCAGTTTGACCTTGCTGCGCAGCACGTAGATTTGCAACCGTTTCAGCGTCTCGGCCAGCAGATCGGCGTAGAGCAGGGCACGGTAGGCGTTTTCCCGGCGGTACAGCACGAAACTGGCCAGCATCCGCCCTTTGGCCGAACACCAGGCCGAATGCTGAGCTGAAGCGGTTTCCAGATGATTGACGTCGCTGGTCAACTGGTTGTGCAGAAAACTTTTGGCGTCC
>CAYMYD010000324.1:0-2625 GCA_964394535.1 uncultured Propionivibrio sp.
CAACGAGGCGACAGAGGACGGCCTGGAAATCGAGGATGCCCTGTCCGGCGATTGCTTGGTCGCGCACCCGGAAATCACCTGGAAGTATCTGTTGCAAATTCAGCAGAATTGCCAAGCGGTCGTGCCCAATGCCGCGCATCGGGCGATTGCCGCGCTGGAAACAAGCCATGAAGTTGTCGTGCTGACGCAGAACATTGATGGTCTGCACACGCAGGCCGGGAGTTCACGCGTCATCGAGATCCACGGCAACCAGGCAGTCCGTTACTGCATGCGTTGCCATGCCCCGGCGGATGCCGACGATCGCACGCTGCCACCACGGTGTGCGCACTGTGGCGGCGTGGTGCGTCCGGGCGTGGTGCTGTTCGGCGAATCCCTGCCCGAAGCGGCACTGATCGCCTTGCAGGAAGAACTCGACCAGGGTTTTGACCTGATTTTCGTGATCGGCACGACGGCAGTGTTCCCCTATATCGCCGCGCCGGTGATGCAAGCCGTGCGCCAGGGCATCCCGACTGTCGAAATCAATCCGGCACGTACCCGGCTGAGCTCGCAGGTGCGCTATTACCTGCCGTTGGGCGCGGTCGAGGCGTTTGCCGCGATAAGGGTTTGACGTGCAAGGACTGAGCGCAGTCAGGCCACGTTCTCCAGATACTCGATCATCAGTTGTGGCGTCTGGACACCGTTGTACTCGTTGACGCTCAGCCGGTAGGCCGCGCGAATCCGCTGACCGGGTGTCGTGCTGAAGTTGAACTGGATGGCCTCGATCACCGTGCCGTCCTTGTTGAGGCGCAGCTTGAGATGCTTTTCCTTGAGGATGCGCTGGTTCTCGACAATGAATTCGTCCTCGAACAAGGGGGCCGGGAAGCCCTGCCCCCAGACCTCGTCTTCCAGCAAGCGGGCTGAAAGGATCGAGAAATGGCTGCTTTCGAGCGGCCCGTCGGTTTCCAGCGTATGGGTCAGGTCGGCGGGTGAGAGCAACTCGCTGGCGATCTGGGCAAACAGTTCGCCAAAGCGCGGAAAATCGGCCTCAAGAATCGTCGCACCGGCCGCCATAGCATGACCGCCGAAACGCTTGAGCAAGCCTGGCTCGCGTTTGGCGATGAGATCCAGCGCATCACGCAGATGCAGGCCATTGATCGAGCGCCCCGAGCCTTTCAGCTCGCCCCCCTCGCTCCGCGCAAAGGCAAACACCGGGCGGTGGTACTGTTCCTTGATGCGCGAGGCGAGGATGCCGATGACCCCCTGATGCCAGTCGGCGTCGAACAGCGAAATTGCGGCACTTTCCTGCGGGTCGATGCTATCGAGGAAAGTCAGCGCCTGCGCCTGCATGTCGGCTTCGATTTCCTTGCGTTCACGGTTGTAGGCGTCGAGTTGTCGGGCAATGTTGAGGGCACGCGCCGCGTCATCGGTAATCAGCGCCTCGATGCCGAGCGACATGTCGGCAAGGCGTCCGGCGGCATTGAGGCGCGGCCCGATCATGAAACCGAGATCGACACTGCCGGCCTTGGCCGGGTCACGCCCGGCCGCATGAAACAGCGCGCGCAAGCCCGGATTGATCTTCCCTTCGCGCATCCGCCGCAAACCCTGGCTGACCAGGATGCGGTTATTGCGATCAAGACTGACGACATCGGCGACCGTGCCCAGCGCCACCAGATCGAGCAGGGTGGCCAGATTGGGTTCGGCGATGCCGCGCTCGGCAAACCAGGCACGCTCGCGCAATTCGGCACGCAAGGCGAGCATGACGTAGAACATGACCCCCACCCCGGCCAGCGATTTGCTCGGGAAAGCACAGTCCGGCTGGTTGGGATTGACGATGCATTCGGCCCCGGGCAATTGCTCGCCGGGCAGGTGGTGGTCGGTAATCAGCGTGGCGATGCCCAGTTCGGCAGCTCGTGCCACGCCGTCAATGCTGGCGATCCCGTTATCGACCGTCACCAGCAGATCGGGATGACGGGCGGCGGCCTGATCGACAATTTCCGGCGACAGGCCGTAACCCTGGGTAAAACGGTTGGGAACCAGATAGCTGATTTCGCTGCCGCCCTCCCCGGCCATCGCCCGCAACGCACGCACGCCGACAGCGCAGGCGGTCGCGCCATCGCAATCATAGTCGGCGACGATCAGGATGTGCGCCTGCGCTTCAAGCGCGTCGGCCAGCAACACGGCCGCCTCGCCTGCATGGGTGAGTTGGGCGGGCGGGATCAGCAGCTTTGCTGCGTAGTCCAGTTCGCTTTTCGCCTGCACGCCTCGCGCTGCATAAATACGTGCCAGCAGCGACGGCACGCCTTGTTGTTCAAGCTGCCATTGCAGACGGGGGGAAAACGGTCGGGATTTGAGTCGGGTCATCGGAGATCATGAACATTGAGAAAAGCAGGGCTCGGGCAGCCGCAAACGCCGACGCCAGAATTTCCACAGATCGGCGCGGCTGCAAGTGCCATCGAGCGTGGCCGATGCGCCCGGTACGTGCAGGTGAACGTGCTGGAGTTGGCCTGCAGCGAGCGCGTTTTTCAGAGGGACGAACCAGCGGCTTTCCAGGGCGGCCAGGGCATCGCGCCAGGCAGGGCCGTCTTCGTGGCGTAGCGCTGCGGACAGGTCGTCGAGCACAATCAACTGCTCTGTTCCCGGCGCGGC
>CAYMYD010000325.1:0-2600 GCA_964394535.1 uncultured Propionivibrio sp.
CGCTGGAAGTCATCGACGCCATCAAGCGCGCCCGCGAAATGGGCACCGGCGTCATTTCCCTGAAAGGCAAGATGATCGACCGGCCGATCGTCGTGCGTGCCGCCCGGGTGGTCAACACCGCCCGCGCCCACGGCATGACCGATGTGGTCGTCAACGAGGAGGATATCCATGGCACTGAATAGTCTGGGACGTGAGATTCCCGAAACGTATGCGGGCAAAAAACTGATCCCGTACCAGAACCCCTGGTCGCTGCAACCGAATGCCGAACGTTCGACCCGCGCCATCCGGCGCATCGCCCACCACGGCAGCAAGCTGATCGGCAGCCTGCGCGAGGCGATCATCGCCACCGGCCTGAAAGACGGCATGACCATTTCGACGCACCACAGCCTGCGCAACGGCGACCGGCTACTGAACGATCTGGTCAGGGAAATCGACGCGCTGGGGATACGCAACATCACCATTGCCTCCAGCTCGGTGCACCTGGTCAACGCCGAAATCATCCCCTACATCCAGAAAGGCGTGATTACCCGGCTCGAATGCGGGGTGAATGGCCTGATTGGCGAGATGATCTCCAAGGGCGAACTCAACTGCCCGATCACCGTGCGCTCACACGGCGGCCGGGCCAGAAGCCTGATCACCGGCGAAGTCGCGGTCGATGTCGCCTTCCTCGCCGCGCCCTGCTGCGATGAATACGGCAACTTCAACGGCATGTACGGCCCCTCGGCCTGCGGCAGCCTCGGCTACGCGCTGGTCGACGCGCAGCACGCACACAAGGTCGTGGCGGTAACCGACAACCTCGTTCCCTTCCCGGCGGTACCGGTCAGCATTCCGCAGTCGGTGGTTGATTTCGTCGTGCAGGTGCCCAGCCTCGGCGACCCGAAGAAGATTGTCTCCTCGACGCTCAAGATCACCACCGACCCGATCAATCTCCAGATCGCCAAATACGCGACGATGGTGATCGAAGCCTCGGGCTACCTCAAAAACGGTTTCTCCTTCCAGACCGGCTCGGGTGGCACCTCGCTGGCCGTGGCCGAACAGGTACGGCAGATCATGCGCCGCGACAAGATCAAGGGCAGCTTCGGCTGCGGCGGGATCACCGGCAACTTTGTTGACATGCTCGAAGAGGGGCTGTTCGAGGCGCTCTTCGATGTGCAGTGCTTTGACCTGAAAGCGGTGCAGTCGCTGGGCCGCAACCAGCGGCACATGGAGATGACGGCGGGCACTTACGCCAATCCGTTCAACTGCGGAGCGATTGTGAACCGGCTCGACTGCGCCATCCTGAGCGCGACCGAGGTGGACGTGGACTTCAACGTCAACGTCAATACCGAGTCGATGGGCTATCTGCTGCACAACACCGGCGGGCATTGCGATGTGGCGGCCGGGGCGAAGGTGTCGATTGTCGTTGCCCCGTCGATCCGTGGGCGGCTGCCGATTGTGCGCGACGCGGTGACGAGCATCACTACACCGGGTGAAACCGTCGGCGTGATCGTGACCGAACGCGGGATCGCGGTCAATGACAACCTGCCGGAACTCAAGGCCGAACTGATTCGTCGCCGGGCACCGGTGAAAGACATCCGCCAACTCAGGGATGAGGTCTATGCCGTTACCGGCATTCCGCGTCCGGTGGAGTTCGAGGACAAGGTCGTCGGCCTCATCGAATACCGCGACGGATCCATCATCGACGTGGTGCGCAAGGTGCGGGAGTAGTTTGAACCTAAAATCCTCACCGCAAAGGCGCGAAGGTACAAAGATCGCAAAGGAAACAAAAGCTTACTGACCTTTGCCCATTCACCCAAAAGGTGAATGAAAAAACCTTCGGGCAGTTCCGACAAGTTTTTGATTTTCTTTGTGTCCTTTGCGTTCTTTGCGCCTTTGCGGTGAATAACAGAGGTTTTCAGGATCAAGCATGTTCATGTGGCTGTTGTTGTGCGGCGCTTCACTACTGTCAGGGAGTCTTCTTTTCTGGCTGGATATTCCTGCGCCTTTCTTTGTGGCGGCCATGCTTTGCGGTCTCGGCTTCAGCCTGGCGGGTGCCCGGCTGGCCATACCACGCAAGCTCTTTCTCTGCGCGCAAGCCCTGATCGGCTGTGCGGTCGCCAAAAGCATCACCGGCAATGTCTGGCATACGCTCAGCAGTCACTGGCTGGTCATGGGGGCCATGGTCGGCAGCTCGATACTGGCCGGTGCGCTGGTCGGCTGGTCATTGATGAAGTCCGGCATCATTCCGGGAACCACCGCCGCCTGGGGCTCCACGCCGGGTGGCGCTTCGGCGATGGTCGCCATGGCCGAAGCTTACGGTGCCGATGTGCGTCTGGTCGCGCTGATGCAGTATCTGCGTGTGCTTCTGGTCGTACTGACCGCTTCGATGGTGGCGCATTTTCTGCTTTCAGCTCAAGCACCGCCCCCCACCGGGATAATCGACAAAAGCCTGTGGTCGCTGATTCGTTTTAACGGCTCTGCAACGCAAGTGGCGCTGACCCTGTCGATTGTCGCCCTGTGTGGATTGCTGGCCTATCGCCTGCACCTTCCGGCCGGCCCCCTGCTCTTGAGCATGATCGTCGGGGCCGTCCTGAATGCCAACGGACTGGTCGATTTCAGGT
>CAYMYD010000326.1:0-2591 GCA_964394535.1 uncultured Propionivibrio sp.
CACCCTGCTGAGCGATAGCTGGCAGCACGTGGCGCTGACCCTGAGCGGCAACAAGCTGGCCTTCTATCTTGACGGCGTGGCGGCCGGAACGGCGGAAACCAGCGTCCCCGACCTCGGCGGCGACGTGCGCATCGGCAGCGGTTTCCAGGGCGAACTCGACGAAGTCACGCTGGCGGCCACTGCCCGTTCGGCCGATTACATCAAGGCCCTGCATGGCAGCCAGCAACCCGACAGTCTGATGTTCGCCAGCGAGGAGGCCGGCGGCGAGGGCGAGTCGTATATCGGTATCCTGCTCGACGCGCTGACCATCGACGGCTGGATCGTCATCGGTATTCTGGCGGTGATGGGGGTGGTCAGCTTTGCCGTGATGATCGGCAAGACCTTCTATCTCACGCGGGCCAACCGCGCCAACGATGCGTTCCTGCGCAATTTCCGCGATAACGCACGCCGCCTGCTGCGCCCCGATTCGCCGGAAACGCGCAATGTCCATGAAAACCCCAGTCTGCGCAATTCGACGATTTACCGGCTGTACCGCATCGGCATCCAGGAAATGCAGCAGCGTTTCGAGGCGCTGAAGGAAGAAGGCAAGGAAACGACGCTGACCGCTTCGGCGCTCAACGCCATCCGCGCCGCGCTGGATGCGGCGCTGGTGCGCGAAAACCAGCGGCTCAACAGCCAGATCGTGCTGCTCACCATCGCCATTTCCGGCGGCCCCTTCCTCGGTCTGCTTGGCACCGTGGTCGGCGTCATGATCACCTTCGCGGCGATTGCGGCGGCGGGCGACGTCAATGTGAACTCCATCGCCCCGGGTATCGCGGCGGCGCTGGTGGCCACCGTGGCAGGTCTTGCCGTCGCGATTCCGGCGCTGTTTGGCTACAACTGGCTGTCGATCCAGATCAAGAACGTCTACGCCGACACCCAGGTCTTCGCCGACGAATTCGTGACCCGTTCCGCCGAGCTGTATTCGAACTGAGGCGGACTTTCATGATGCACATCGCCACCCCCGAATGATGAAAAAACCCCCTGTAGGAGCGGTGTTAGCCGCGATGCAGCGCCTCCGCCAAGCCATCGCCCAATCGCGGCCAAGGCCGCTCCTACAAAAACCACACTTTCTTCTGCTTTTTCACGCTAAGGAAACTCTCTGATGCAAGTCCAGGAAGAAAACCAGCCTTACGACGAAATCAACGTCACGCCGATGCTTGATCTCGCTTATGTGCTGCTGGTCATTTTCATCATCATGACCACGGCTTCGGTTCAGGGGGTGCGTGTTGATCTGCCCAAGTCCGAGGCGCGTGCCAATCTGGGCAAATCCGGCACCAAGGCCGTGACGGTGATGGAAAACGGCAATCTGTTCATCGACGCCTACCCGGTGACCATGGATGAACTGGAAACCCGTCTGGCGCAATATCAGGCGGCCAATCCGTCGCTGTCCATCGTCATCAAGGGCGACGCCCGCGTGCAGTACGCCAAGGTCATGGAAGTGATGGAGCTGATGAAACGCTACGGGATCACCGATCTGGGCCTGGCCACCAGCCGGGCGGCGAGGTAAACCATGCAGGTGCAAAACGAAAGCAAACCCTACGACAGCATCAACGTCACGCCGATGCTCGATCTGGCTTACGTGTTGCTGGTGATCTTCATCCTGATGACCACCGCGTCGGTTCAGGGCATGTCGATCAACCTGCCCAAGCCGTCGAGCAAGCCAAGTACGGAAAAGCATGAGGTGAAGATCATCCAGATCATGTCTGACGGAGCCATTCGCCTGAACGGTGCTGCTGTCACCCTGCCGGAACTGGAATACCAGCTCAAGACGACGCTGGCGCGTGATCCGAAAGCGGCGGTGGTGCTGAAGGGCGATCCGGCGGTCAACTACGCCCGCGTCGTCGAAGTGCTCGACCTTACTGGTGCCATGGGCATTGGTTCGGTCGGGCTGGTCACGGCAAAGATCGGTAGCTGAGCGATGCAGGATATAGAGGAATCGGCTTCCCGGCGCTGGTTGAAGCGCCTTGCCCTGGTGCTGGTCGGCGTGCTGCTGCTGGCACTCGGCGTTTATGGCGTCAAAAGCCTGAAAGGGGACAAGTCGGGCAAACCGCGACGCCCGCCTGCCGTGACCCTGTTGCCGGACAAGCCGCCCCCGCCACCGCCACCGCCCAAGGAAGTCAAACCGCAGGAAGCGCCGAAGGAAAATCCCAAGGAAGTGAAGGTCGTGCAAACCACCGAAGCGGTGCCGCAGGCTGCGCCCAGCGAACAGTTGAAGATGGAAGGCGCGGCAGGCGAAGGCGGTGGGCCGTTCAGCGCCGGGACGGTCGGCCGCGAGTACGTGGGTGGTGCGGTCGGTACGGTGGGCAGTGTCGGTGGGGGCGGAACAGGCGCTTTCGCCAGCCGTCTGCAACGTCATTTTCAGGATCAGTTGAGCCGTAACCGCAAGCTGCGCGGCTCCGATTACCGGATCGTCGTCCGGCTCTGGCTGCGTCGCGACGGCTCGCTCGAACGTGCCGAACTTGCCGGTAGCACCGGCTCGACCAGCCTCGACGAACTGCTGCACGATTCCCTGCAACAAATTCCGGCCATGCGTGAAACTCTGCCCGAGA
>CAYMYD010000327.1:0-2590 GCA_964394535.1 uncultured Propionivibrio sp.
CCAAGCACTTGACACTGTATTTTCACGTTAGATAAAGGAGCTTTTGATGCAAACCACCCCCTATGTTGCTGTTCCCAACAGTTTCCGCCAACGCCTGATCGCTGGTGAGCGTCTGATCGGTTGCTGGTGCTCGATGGCCAGCCCCATCGTGGCCGAGGTGCTCGGCCTCGCCGGTTTTGACTGGGTCGTCATCGACGGCGAGCACGCGCCCAACGAAATTTCCACCTTCATTCCGCAACTCACCGCCATGAAGGACAGCGTCAGCGCGCCCGTCGTGCGCCCGCAGTGGAATGACACGGTGCTGATCAAGCGCCTGCTCGACATCGGCTTCTACAACTTCGTCATCCCTTACGTCGAGGACGAAGCAGATGCCAAACGTGCCGTCGCCGCCACGCGCTACCCGCCACAGGGCGTGCGGGGTGTCTCGCTGGTGCATCGCGGCAGCAAGTTCGGCACGATCAAGGACTACCTGAAGCAGATCAACGACAGCATCACGGTCATGGTGCAGATTGAAAGCCGTACCGGTGTCGAAAATATCGATGAAATTGTCGCCGTCGAGGGCGTCGATGCGGTCTTCATCGGTCCGCAGGATCTGGCCGCCGGTTTTGGCCACCTCGGCAATCCTTCGCATCCGGAAGTGCAGGCAGCGATGGAAAAGGTCTTTGCGGCGGCGAAAGCGGCGGGCAAGGCATCCGGGATTCTGGCCCCGGACGAGGCCGATGCCCGGCGCTATTTCGCGCTCGGCGCGACCGTGGTCGCCGTGGGCAGCGATCTGAGCGTGTTCCGTTCCGGCACGCAGAACCTGCGTAACAAGTATCTTGACTGACCCCGTTTCTCCGGCCAGGGTGCTTGCACCCTGCTTTTTCTGAAGCGTTTCTGTTGAAAGGAGTTTTGCCATGCGTCTGTTTTCACATTCCAAACTGGCTGGTGTCATGATTGCGGCCGTTACCGGCTTTTCGGCGCTGATGCCTGTTGCTTCACATGCTGCGCCGCAGTTCGAGCGCATGGTGCGCATCATTGTCCCCTTCGCTCCGGGCGGGACCTCGGACATCCTGGCGCGCATCATTGGCCCCAAGCTGTCGGCTGCCATCGGTCAGACCGTCATCGTCGAAAACAAGCCGGGGGCTGCAGGCAACATCGGTGCTGATGCCGTTGCCAAGTCGCCGAAGGATGGTCATACCTTGCTGCTGATTGACGTTGGCACGCTGGCCACCTCGCCCAGCCTGTTTAACAATCTGACCTACGATATCGAAAAGGATCTCGCCCCGGTCGGCATGGTCATGTTTGCCCCCTACGTGCTGGCGACGCATCCCTCGCTGGGCGTCAAGAGTGTTGATGAACTCATGAAACACAGCGCCGCCAATCCGGGCAAGGTGACGGTGGCCAACTCCGGTATCGGTGCCGGTAACCACCTTGCTGCGCTGGTCGTGGCCAAGGACAAGAACGTGAACTGGAAGAACGTCCCCTACAAGGGCGGTGCGGCCGCTTCGCGGGCCGTCGTTTCCGGTGAGTCGCAGGTCATTATCAACGGCGCAACGGCGACCCTGCCCTTTGTCACCAGCGGGCAACTGGTCGGTCTGGCCGTCACCGGCAAGAACCGCCTGAAGAATGCGCCCAACCTGCCGACTTTCCGTGAACTCGGTTTGCCGCAACAGGAAGCCGGTACCTTCCAGGGCATTCTGACGACCGCTGGTTCGCCGCCGGAAATCGTCGCCCGTCTCTCCGAAGAGCTGCGCAAGATTCTGGCCCAGCCCGATGTTCAGCAGAAAATTGCCGAGCAGGGTGGCGAAGTGCACAGCGGCAAGGCGGAAGACCTGAAAGCCTGGCTGACGGAAAACACCAAGGCCTACGCCGAAATCATCAAGGCTGCAGGCGTCAAGATCGAATAAAACCCTGAGGAAGCCAAGGGCGAACCCCGTGTTCGCCCTTGTGCAGAAAACCGATCCGCCGCTCACCTTCGCCTGCCTTGACGAGCGCATGGTTCCCATCGAGTCATCGACAGGACTTTTACTATGAACACCAATCCGGAAAAAATCCCCCAAAGTCGACCGGGCATGGAAGATCTGCTCTACGGCCTCTTCCTCATCGCGCTCGCCGCTTTTGTTTTCCTGAGCACCCAGAATCTCTCGACCGGTACGCCGAAAGAAATGGGGCCGGGCTATTTTCCCAAGGCACTGGCTTTAATCACCTTTGGCTTTGGCCTGCTATTTACCATCCGCTCGTTTTTTATGCCGGGGCCGAAGATTGCCGCACCCCACTGGCGCGGGCTGATCCTGGTGTGCCTCTCGACCACCCTGTTTGCAGCGCTACTCATGTCGCTGGGCCTGCTCATCTGCAGCTTTCTGGCGATGTTCATCGGCAGCCTGGCGAGTCCTGAAACCCGGCTGAGAGAAGTCTTCCTGTTCAGCGCCGCCATCTCCGGCGGTACGGTACTCCTGTTCGTCAAGGCGCTGGCCATGCCGGTTCCCATTTTCCCCTGGTAAAAGATCATGGAACTCTTCGACAACCTGCTGCTCGGTTTTTCCGTCGCCCTGCAATGGAACAATCTCCTCTACTGCCTGATCGGTGCGCTGATCGGCACGATGATCGG
>CAYMYD010000328.1:0-2580 GCA_964394535.1 uncultured Propionivibrio sp.
GGCAGCAAGGTCTGGGAAGCCTGGCAGAGCGGCGAAATCGCCGGTATCCGCGATTATTGCGAAACCGACGTCATGAACACCTATCTGGTGCTGCTACGCTTCCACCTGATGCGCGGCGAAATTTCCCGTGACGAATACAACGCCGAAGTCGCTTTTATCCGCAGCGAGCTGGAAAAGCTCGATAAGCCGCACTGGCAGGAGTTTCTGGCCGTTGAGGGAGAGTGGGGCGCGTAAGTTTTTTCTCACCTGTCCACTGTATTGCCCGGCCCGTCCATCGGTGCCCAGGCTCCGCCCCCTTCGGGCATGGTTGTAAGCTGTCCCCAGGGGTGACCAGGCGGCGGCTTGATCTGACTGGCGCTGACCCGGTTATGGTGGCTGAAGCCGCCGTGGAAATTGACATCAGCACCGATAAAACAGTTTTCCACCACGTTGTCTGCGGCACTCCACTGGAAAGTCAGATGCCGGATGTTGTCGATGCGGCTGTCCGTGAGGCGTGAAGCGTAAGTGCGGGCAAAGCGCACGTAGCCATGACCGCCTGCGCCCTTGTTCCAGGCACCGTCGATGTGCAGGCGCGCAAACTGCGCCGCCCAGGAATTTTCAACGGCCAAGGGATGCCGTCCGGCAAAGCGGATCGCTACATCCTCGATGCGGACATCTGCTGTCCAGTCCAGCCGGATACCGTCAATGGCATACTGCGGCGCGATGTTCTCGTAGATTCCCTTGGCCTGCGCCGGTGTCATGTCCGGCACGCGCTGGGTGAGCTCAAGATTTCTGATGGTGACCCCGCGTATCAAAGCCGGGACAAAGACCTCGCTGCCTCCGGGCAGATCCAGCGGTAGCGGTCGGGAGAGGCGCACGCTGCCCTGGCTGACTCCCTCGCTGGGAACCAGTGCCTGACGTAGCCAAGGATACTGGCGATCCCATTTTGCGGAACCGATCTGGTCGAGGAACTCCCGGGTGTTGGGCGTCCCGAGCCAGACATGCCGACCTGTTAGCTGTTTTTCCGGGGCGGCATTGCTTGTTGTGAGCGGAAAGAAGCGGTCACCACGTTTGGCGTCATGCGCCGTTTTTCCCAGAAGTGTTCCCTTGTCGCCCTTGATCAGGATGATGGCATCCCCGGCGCTGACGGAAAAACGGGCATCAAGCCGGGTCGTACCGGCGTCGGCTCCGGCGAGCGTAAGGTAGCTTTTATTGATGAGGATCGGCGCGTTCAGGATGAAGCGCCCGGGCGGCAGGCGTACCGTGGCCGGTGCTTCCCCACTTGCGGAGCGTAGCGCGGCGTTGATTGCTACATCGTCGGGAAGATCATCGTCCGGTAGGGCACCGAAACGCACCGGGTCGATGCTTGTTTCGCCGGAGGGCGCGTTTTCCTTGGCACGGGCGAGCGAAAAATCCTCACCGACAAAGAAAAGTGCGCTGATACTGAGGCTGATCATCAGGTAACGCACGCTTCTTCGCATGGTGTGCTCCACAGCGGGGGGCGGGTTTACTCCGGCCGCATCTGCGGGAACAGAATGACATCACGGATATTGGCCGAATCGGTGAGCAACATCACCAGTCGGTCAATGCCGATGCCGCAACCACCGGTCGGCGGTAGCCCGTATTCGAGGGCGCGGATGAAGTCGGCGTCGTAGTACATGGCTTCTTCATCTCCCGCATCCTTGGCCTTGGCCTGTGCCAGAAAGCGTTCTGCCTGATCTTCCGGATCGTTGAGTTCCGAGAAGCCGTTGGCAATTTCGCGGCCAACGATGAACAGTTCAAAACGCTCGGTGATTTCCGGGTTATCGTTACTGCTGCGCGCCAGCGGGCTGATTTCCGCCGGGTAGTCGATGATGAAGGTCGGATTCCACAGCTCGGCCTCGACGGTTTCCTCGAACATCAGGAGTTGCAGGGTGCCAAGCCCCATGCCGGGTTTCAGTTCGACCTTCATCGACGCGAGTTTCTGGCGCAGCCAGTCGGCATCGGTGAGTTGCGCCAGCGTGTATTGCGGGCAGTATTTGATGATCGCCTCAACCATGGTCAGGCGGTCGAACGGCTGCGAGAGATCCAGCGCGCGGCCCTGATACTCAAACACCTCGCTGCCCAGCGCATCGCGTGCGGCGTGGCGCAGCAACTGCTCGGTGAAGTCCATGAGCTGGTGATATTCCCAGTACGCCGCGTAAAACTCCATCATGGTGAATTCGGGGTTGTGGCGCGGACTCATGCCTTCGTTGCGGAAGTTGCGGTTCATTTCAAAAACACGTTCAAAACCGCCGACCACCAGCTTCTTGAGATACAACTCCGGGGCGATGCGCAGGTAGAGCGGCATATCCAGCGCATTGTGGTGCGTCACGAACGGACGCGCCGAGGCGCCACCGGGGATCGGGTGCATCATCGGCGTTTCGACTTCAAGGAAGTCGTGGCTGGCCATGAAGTTGCGGATCGACTGGGTCATGCGGCTGCGTGCGCGGAAGGTGAAGCGCGACTGATCGTTCATGATCAGATCAAGGTAGCGCATGCGGTACTTCTGCTCCTGATCGGTGAGGCCGTGGAATTTTTCCGGCAGCGGGCGCAGCGATTTGGAGAGCAGGCGAATTTCCG
>CAYMYD010000329.1:0-2567 GCA_964394535.1 uncultured Propionivibrio sp.
AGTCAGGTCATCCCCGGCGACGGGGTGGTGACCGGCTACGGCACCATCAACGGACAGCTGATCTTCGTTTTCTCACAGGATTTCACCGTGCTCGGCGGTTCGCTTTCCGAAGCCCATGCGCAGAAAATCTGCAAGCTGATGGATCACGCCATGAAGGTCGGCGCGCCCTTGATCGGCCTCAATGATTCCGGTGGGGCACGCATCCAGGAAGGCGTCGATTCGCTGGCCGGGTACGCCGATGTGTTCCAGCGCAACGTACTGGCTTCCGGTGTCATTCCGCAGATTTCGGTGATCATGGGGCCGTGCGCCGGTGGTGCGGTCTATAGTCCGGCGATTACCGACTTCATCTTCATGGTCAAGGATTCGTCCTATATGTTTGTGACCGGGCCGGAAGTGGTCAAAACCGTCACGCACGAAGAGGTCACGGCAGAAGAGCTGGGCGGCGCGGTCTGTCACACCAGCCGTTCCGGGGTCGCTGACCTGGCTTTCGAGAACGACGTCGAGGCGATGCTGGTGCTGCGCCGCTTCGTTGGCTTCCTGCCCGGCAGCAACAAGGAATCGCCGCCGACCTGGACAGCGCAGGATCCGGCCGACCGCCTCGATCATTCGCTCGACACCCTGGTGCCGACGAGCGCCAACCAGCCTTACGACATCAAGGAACTGATCCACAAGGTCGTCGATGACGGCGATTTCTTCGAGTTGCAGCCCGATTACGCCAAAAATATCGTCATCGGCTTTGGCCGCATGTCCGGTGCGCCGGTAGGCTTTGTCGCCAATCAGCCGCTGGTGCTGGCCGGTTGTCTGGACATCAAGAGTTCGATCAAGGCGGCGCGCTTCGTGCGCTTTTGCGATGCCTTCAACATCCCGATTGTCACCTTTGTTGATGTTCCCGGCTTCATGCCCGGCACCGCACAGGAATACGGCGGCATCATCAAGCACGGGGCCAAGCTGCTCTACGCCTACGCCGAATGCACGGTGCCGAAAGTCACGGTGATCACGCGCAAGGCTTACGGCGGCGCTTACGACGTGATGGCCTCGAAACACCTGCGCGGCGACGTGAATCTCGCCTGGCCGTCAGCGGAAATCGCTGTCATGGGGCCCAAGGGCGCGGTCGAGATCATCTTCCGTGAGGAAAAGAACGACCCGGCCAAACTCGCCCGACGTGAAGCCGAATACAAGGAAAAGTTCGCCAACCCCTTTGTCGCCGGTGCGCGCGGCTTCATTGACGATGTGATCATGCCGCACGAGACACGCAAGCGCATCTGCCGGTCGCTGGCCATGCTGCGTAACAAGACGCTGGAAAATCCGTGGCGTAAACACGGCAACATTCCGCTGTAAGCGAAGGGAAAACTCCATGTTCAAGAAAATCCTGATCGCCAATCGCGGCGAAATTGCCTGCCGCGTGATCAAAACCGCCAAACGTCTGGGCATTGCCACGGTCGCCGTTTATTCCGAGGCCGACAAGGCTTCGCTACATGTTTATTCCGCCGATGAGGCGGTGTGCATCGGCCCTGCTGCGTCGCGGGAATCCTATCTGTGCATCGACAAGATCATCGCTGCCTGCAAGGAAACCGGTGCGGAGGCGGTGCATCCGGGCTACGGTTTCCTCTCGGAAAACCATGAATTTTCACGGCGGCTGGAAGAAAACGGCATCGTCTTCATCGGCCCCAAGCATCAATCCGTCGCCGCGATGGGCGACAAGATCGAATCCAAGCGTCTTGCCAAGGCCGCCGGGGTTAACACCATCCCCGGCTATAACGACACGATTGAATCGGTCGAAAAAGCCGTCGACATCGCCCGGAATATCGGCTACCCGATCATGATCAAGGCTTCTGCCGGGGGCGGTGGCAAGGGGCTGCGCGTCGCCTGGAACGACGCCGAAGCCGCCGAAGGCTACGATGCCTGCCGCAATGAGGCGCGCAACAGCTTCGGCGATGATCGCGTGTTCATCGAAAAATTCATCGAAGGCCCGCACCACATCGAAATCCAGATCATTGCCGACGCCTTCGGTAACACCTGCTACCTGCTCGAACGCGAATGCTCGATCCAGCGCCGTCACCAGAAGGTGCTCGAAGAAGCGCCCTCACCCTTCATCGATGAAACGATCCGCAAGGCGATGGGCGAACAGGCCGTGGCGCTGGCCAAGGCGGTCAATTACCAGAGCGCCGGGACGGTCGAATTTGTCGTCGGTGCCGACAAGTCCTTCTACTTCCTGGAAATGAACACCCGCTTGCAGGTCGAGCATCCGGTCACTGAAATGATCACCGGCCTTGACCTTGTCGAGTTGATGATTCGCGTCGCCGCAGGCGAAAAACTGCCTTTCACGCAGGCAGACATCAAGCCGAACGGCTGGGCCATCGAGTGCCGGATCAACGCCGAAGACCCGACACGCGGTTTCCTGCCCTCCACCGGTCGGCTGGTTCGCTTTAGCCCGCCGCCGACGGAAGAAGGCAAGGTGCGTGTCGATACCGGCGTGTACGACGGCGGCGAAATCTCGATGCACTACGATTCGATGATCGCCAAGCTGATCTGCCACGGCGACACCCGCCAGCAGGCCATCGCACGCA
>CAYMYD010000330.1:0-2548 GCA_964394535.1 uncultured Propionivibrio sp.
TGGAAATCGTCGATCCGGACGAAATCCGCGCCAACTATGTCGCGCCGATGGTCGAGCTCAGAAAATCCAAGGGGCTGACGCCGGATCAGGCCATCGCCCAGCTGGACGACACCGTCGTGCTCGGCACGATGATGCTGGCGGTCGGTGACGTGGATGGTCTGGTTTCCGGTGCCGTACATACCACGGCGAGCACCGTGCGCCCGGCACTGCAACTAATCAAGACCGCTCCCGGCTCGTCGATTGTTTCCTCGGTGTTCTTCATGCTGATGCCCGACCAGGTACTGGTCTATGGTGACTGCGCGATCAACCCGACACCGACGGCCGAACAACTGGCTGAAATTGCCAAGCAAAGTTCGGACAGCGCCATCGCCTTCGGCATCCAGCCCAAAGTGGCGATGATCAGCTACAGCACCGGCACCTCGGGTGCCGGCGAGGATGTCGAGAAAGTGCGTCAGGCCACCGAAATCGCCCGAGCCAAGGATCCCGATCTGGTCATCGATGGGCCGCTGCAATACGACGCGGCCTCGGTCATCGAAGTCGGTCGCCAGAAAGCGCCGAAGAGCCAGGTCGCCGGACAGGCCACCGTCTTCGTCTTCCCCGACCTCAACACTGGCAACACCACCTACAAGGCCGTGCAACGCAGCGCCAATGTGGTTTCGGTCGGCCCGATGCTGCAAGGGCTGCGCAAGCCGGTCAATGATCTCTCGCGTGGTGCGCTGGTCGACGACATCGTGTTCACCATCGCCCTGACCGCCATCCAGGCGCAGGCAGGCAGCGAGCAATAGTAAGCACTATCTTTCCCTCCGGACGGATTCCCTGTCCGGAGGGAAAGCTCCCGCCTTTCCTTGCAGCCTTTGTATCTTTGCGGCGAGGTTTCAAGCGCTGAGCGCTCAAGTCGTGACGAGTTTCATAAACCTGAAAACCTCAGCGTGAAGCGGGGAGTGAAACACGGATCGGTTTTACCCTTCCCCCTTCTCCCTTCACCCTTCCCTTTTTACCAATGTTCTTCCTCAAAAAGCTGCTCACGGCGCTGGCATTGCCTCCCACGTCACTGCTCATTCTGGCGCTGTTTGGCCTGTGGCTGACACGTCGCCATCCGCGTAGCGGCCGTTGGCTGGCTTCGCTCGCTTTTCTGGGCCTGTTTGTCCTGTCGCTGCCGATCGTTTCCACTGCCCTGCTGTGCAGTCTGGAAGCACAAGCACCGGTCACGGCCCGGCAACTCGCCCGGGCACAAACCATCGTCGTACTGGGCGGCGGCGTCTACCACCAGGCGCCGGAATACGGCCATGACACGGTGGGCCGCAGTTCGCTGGAAAGAATCCGCTACGCTGCACATTTACAGCGGCACCACGGGCTGCCGCTGCTGGTCACCGGCGGCGCACCGTTTGGTGGCCGGCCGGAAGGCGAGGCAATGAAAGAAGCCATCGAGCAGGATTTTGGTGGTCAGGTGCGCTGGGTCGAATCCGTCTCACGCGATACGCAGGAAAACGCCCGCCTGTCGGCCCCATTACTCAAGGCCGCCGGGATTTCCCGCATTGCCCTGGTCAGCCACGCCTGGCATCTGCGCCGCGCCATCCCCTTGTTCGAGCAGCAGGGATTCGAGGTTATCCCGGCACCCACCGCCTTCAGCCGCGACCCAGACCATCCGCTGGCGCTTTTCCTGCCCAAAGCCAAAGCGCTCAGCGATAGCAGCATGGCCCTGCATGAATGGCTCGGCCTGCTGGTTCAGCAGCTCTGAGACCGGGCTTACTGCACCGCTTCCATCTCGTCGTCTGTCGGAGGATATCTAAGCCTGAGCTGGTGCGGCTCGATCTGCCATTGCGCCTGCAGCCCATTGAGCGAACAGTTCGCCAAGGCGGCGCTGGCGCGATAAAACGGGCTGTCCTGCGCAGCGGAAGAGAAAAGCTCAAGATAACGCCCGCTCCAGGGCAAAACGTGTTCGGCCAGAAAATCGCACAACAAGGCCCGATCCCGGGATTCCGCCAGCAAGGCGAACAACGAACACAGCAGGCCGAAATGATCCGGCGGTTCGTTCTGTTCGCTGGTGCATTCGATGCCCTGTTCAGCGCAAAAGTCCGCCAGCCGGAAGGTCGAATCGCCCCAGAGAGAATTCTCCCGGTCCAGATAGACGGAAGCCCAGGGTGGTGCTGGCAGGGCGTCAGGGCCGATGAACAGGCGCTGGTATTGCTGCGCCAGTTCGGCTTCATCCGGCACGGCAGAAAAATCGTCCGCGATGGACACCAGTTCCGTCGGTGTCCCCCACGGCCAGTCCGCAACCAAGCCCCCTGAACTCAGGTAGTCACGGACACCGGCAAGTTCCGGATCGCCGGGCGCACGGTAGAACAGTGCGCCCAGAATCCGGAAGGCATCGGCAATCGTTGCCAGATCCTTGTCCATCGATCAATCACCTCCGCCCGCGCTGAACACCACCATCCTCACACCTCCTTGGGATTGGCGATAAAGCCGGCCTTGTCACCCTGCGGACGAGTACGCTTGCCCGGCATGATGGAAAGCGCCGGACGGGTAAGGTGCGCCGGTTTCAAGGGCG
>CAYMYD010000331.1:0-2548 GCA_964394535.1 uncultured Propionivibrio sp.
GTCAAGCAGCAGGCGGCGATTCGGCAGATTCGTCAGCGGGTCAAAGAAGGCCAGGCTGTGGATCTGGGCTTCCGAAGCCTTGCGCTGGCTGATGTCGCTGACCACCAGAATCTGACCGGCCCCCGGCTCTCCGGCGAAGAGTTCGCTGCCACGAAGCCAGGCCCAGAACGAACTGCCGTCCGCACGCTGCAAACACAATTCTTCCTCGTAGCCATTACCCGGAAGCAGCAACTTCTCTTGGGCAAGCGCCCTGAACGCCTGGTAATCATTTTCCGACACGTGGAGGCGGGCGATCGGCAGGCCGGACAAACTCCCCGGACTGTAGCCGAAGATCTGTTCTGCTCGCAGATTGGCAAACTGGATGGTTTCGTTGCGGACAAACAACACGCCTGCCTGAACGTTTTCCAGAATCACGCGCTGCTCGGCAAACGCGAGATTCAGACTTTTACGCATCTCTTCCATTTGCATCGCCAACTGGCCGAGTTCATCGGTGCGACACCATCTCAGAGGCTGATCCAGATTGCCTGCCGCCAGCTGGTTGGAAAACGCGCTCAGACGCTTCAGCGGCCTCAACACCCAGATACGGACAGCAATCAGCACCAGCGCCAGGGCAAACACAAACTGGCCGAAAAAGATGCCGGTGTAAATCCACCGGACTTCTTCAAACTCTCGCTCCTTCAGGAGCGAGTTGCTTTCCAGCTCCACCTCCCCGATCAACTCACCGTTGCGCACAAGTGACTGGCGTACCGTAAACAACTTTCCTTGCCGGTTTCCCGGTAGTTCGCGGTTGAAAAAATGCGCCTGATGATCTGCCTGCGTACTGATCGTGACCCGCACCAACTGGGGATCGAGAAAAGCGGCGTCGACAATCGTCACGACCGAGACCATGTCGTAATTCCAGACCGGATTGACCAGGCTGTTGGCCAGCAGGACCGCCTTGTCGCCCAGCGCATTGCGCAGCTCCTTGTACATTTGCTCCTGCTTCAGCACGGTCACGGTGAAGCCGCCAACAAATGCCGACACCAGTAAAGCCGCAATCATCGTCAGTGCGATACCCACACTGAGACTTCTGGATCTCAGCGAGGCAAGAAACGACAGGAACGGTTTCACAAGGGACATTGCATTGATCTAAAACAGTGGTTGGTGGTGGGTGCTTTCGACGCCGAGCACCACTTCTCGCTCAAATCTGCAAGACAATTCAGGGGACCAGGAGTTTCTGAATCTCGGGATTCTTTAAATTTTCCGGTGTGACTGTCTCTGCCTCGATCAGCAGTTTCTTTTCCTTGGGCGGCCGATTGTTGATGGCGTCAACCGCCGACCTGATACCAAGATAACCCATCAGCGCCGGGTTCTGTACCATCAGACCACTGATTTCCTTTTTTTCCAGAGCGGCAAGCAGGGAGTCCGAGGAATCAAAACCCACCAGTTTGGTCTTTCCGGCCCGTCCGGCCGCTCGCAGGGCCAGCAGCATCCCGTCGGTCGACGCCTCATTGACGGCAAAAACACCGGCAAGATCAGGGTATTTCTTGAGCAGGGCGAGCGCCGAGGCCTGTGCCTTGCCCTTGGATCCGCCGCCGTACTCATCCGCCACGATCTGGACTTTTGGCGCGTTGTTCCACAGGTAATCGACAAATCCGTCAGCCCGTTCGTCCGTCGAGGCGCTACCAGCAACTGTACGCAGAACCAGCACCTTTCCCTCACCACCCAGCACGTCCACCAGCCGTTTGGCCGCGAGCTTTCCGGCAGAGAAGTTGTTGGTGGCGATGAAGTTCCGGTGCACGTTCCCGTCCAGCCCCGAATCGACCACGATGATTTTTATTCCCAGCGCGGCGGCCTTGCGAATCGGCTCCAGCAAACGCTCGCGATCCGTGGGAATGATTATCAGCGCATCCACATCAGGCCGGGTGTAGGCCTGGACAATCCGGATTTGCGAATCGGTATCGTCGTCGTAGGCCGGGCCACGCCAGGTCAGCGTGACATTGCCAAGTTCCCGCAGCGCCTTGTCACAGCCCTGGCGCATGAATTTCCAGAACACCAGATCACTGGACTTCGGAATGAAAACTATGTGATGGTTTTTCCCCTGGGGATAGGCCGACTGAATCATCAATCCCAAGGCGAGGATCATCATAATCAACAGTCGCTTCATCTCTACCCTCCCAGACAAGAAAGAAACGGGACGACGACACTCTGAATTCGACTTGCCTGACAAATGTATTATGGGAACACCCATTATACGACAAGTTTGTCCACAATTCCTATCATTACGCACCACTCATCGAACAAAAATGACCAGTCAGCATCTGCCGCTTCCCGGCAAAACCGGTCTGCCTTGACAGGGCAAAACCCGCATCTTGCAAAGCGCGCCGGACACCACCGGCCACGGACCAGGTCGCCAGCGTCGCATCTTCAGCGGCATGCTGTGCCAGCAGGTGACAAAACTCCGGCGACCACAGCTCGGGATTACGTGCCGGAGAAAAGCCATCCAGATAGAAAGCGTCCGCCTGCACATCGAGATCGGGCAGCGTTTCCAGCGCATCGCCCACAACCA
>CAYMYD010000332.1:0-2537 GCA_964394535.1 uncultured Propionivibrio sp.
CTGGCCACGGCGCTGACGGCGATTACCGACAATGCGGCACTCACTTATCTCGGCTCGCTGGTGGAAGGCGTCAGCGATGGCTTCAAGTACGCGCTGGTCGCCGGGGCGGTGACTGGCGGCGGCCTGACGGTCATTGCCAATGCGCCCAATCCGGCAGGATTTTCGATCCTGAAAAACTACTTTCAGGGCGAATCGATCAGTCCATTGAATCTTTTCCTCGCCGCCCTGCCGCCGACGGTGGTGGCGGTACTGGCCTGTCAGTGTTTTTGAGCCTATGATCACCGCGTTTTTCAAGAAAGGAGACCTCCATGATCATCACCTCAAGTGCGTTTGAACATAACGGCAGCATCCCGCGGGTTTATACCTGCGAGGGTGAGGATATTTCGCCGGATCTGTCCTGGAGCAATCTGCCTGCTGGCACGCAGAGTCTGGCGCTGATCGTCGATGACCCGGACGCGCCCGATCCGGCTGCGCCACGGATGGTCTATGTGCATTGGGTGCTCTACAACCTGCCAGCCGATTGCAGCGGGCTGCCCAAGGCGGTGAAAGACCTGCCGCCTGGGACGCTTGAAGGGCTGAATGACTGGCAGCGTACCGGCTATGGCGGCCCTTGCCCCCCGATCGGGCGTCACCGCTACTTCCACAAGCTCTATGCGCTCGATACCGTGCTGCCCGATCTGGGCACGCCGGACAAGAAGAAGCTGCTGCAGGCGATGGAAGGCCATATCCTCGCCGAGGCGCAGTGCGTCGGGACCTATCAGAAAGGGCGGTAAGCGTGAGTCCTGTCGGTGGCGGGGCGGACAGCGCGGCATTCGATGTCCGGCGGCTGTGTCAGGCACTGGAAAAGGAGGGTGCGCTTTCCGGCGCAGAACTGCTGGCCAGTCGGCCGCACCTCTTTTCCGCCGCCCAGGTGCGGGTTGGCGAGGCCGATCTGACTTTCATGGCGCGGCTGATCGCCGCCATCGAAGCGGTCATCGCCCGGCCTGCCGCACAGGCGCATTTTCTGGCCCGCGCGCCGGTGACGGCACAGCACATCCCCCGGGCGGCCGGGGTTTTTTTCGGCTATGACTTTCACTTGAGCGAAGCCGGGCCACGCCTGATCGAGATCAATACCAATGCTGGTGGCGCCTTGCTCAACGCCCGCCTGCGGGCGGCGCACGGTCTGGCTGACGCGGCCGCGCTGGATGCAGCCTTCCTCGCCATGTTCCGCGAGGAGTGGCAGTGTTCGCGTGGCGACCAGCCGCTTGCCTGCATTGCCATCGTCGATGAAACCCCCGACACCCAATACCTGCAACCGGAATTCGTGCTGTTCCGCGCCCTGTTCGAGGCTGCGGGGATACAGGCGCTGATTGCCGACCCGGCCGAATTCGTTTTCGATCGCGGGGCCCTGTTCTGTCGGGGGCAGCGTGTCGATCTGGTCTACAACCGGCTCACCGATTTCGCGTTGGAGGAGGTCGGAAACACGGCGCTGCGCGAGGCCTGGCTGGCCGATGCGGTGGTGCTCACGCCGCATCCGCGTGCCCATGCACTGTATGCCGACAAGCGCAATCTGGCGGCTTTGAGCGATGCTGCCTGGCTGAATGAAGTCGGCGTCGATGCCGCAACGCAGGATTTGCTGTTGGCTGGTATCCCGAAAACCATCACGGTACGGAGCGAAGACGCCGCTGCCTTGTGGGCGGATCGCCGCCATTTCTTCTTCAAACCGGCCGGCGGCTACGGCAGCAAGGCGACCTATCGCGGCGACAAGCTGACGCGCCGTGTGTTCGAGGAAATCATCCGGGGCGGTTACGTGGCGCAGGCGCTGGTGCCACCGTCGCTATGCACGGTGCCGGTCGATGGCGTCGATGTCGAGCTCAAGCTCGATCTGCGTAACTATGTTTATCGCGGGGCGGTGCAACTTGTCGCAGCGCGGCTTTACCAGGGCCAGACGACCAACTTCCGGACGCCGGGCGGCGGTTTTGCGCCTATAACATCTTTTCCAGAAACGCCCGGGTGCGCGGGTGCTGCGGTGAGCTGAAGAGTTCCTGCGCCGGACGGGCCTCGACGATGTGGCCCTCGTCCATGAAGATGACGCGGCTGGCCACTTCGCGGGCAAAAGCCATTTCGTGGGTGACGACGATCATCGTCATGTGCTCTTCGGCCAGTTCGCGCATGGTACGCAGGACTTCGCCGGTGAGTTCCGGGTCGAGCGCCGACGTGGGTTCGTCAAAGAGCATGATGTCCGGCTCCATCGCCAGCGCCCGGGCGATGGCCACGCGCTGTTTCTGGCCGCCGGAGAGGCGTGAGGGATAGACGTCGCGCTTGTCGGAGAGACCGACCTTGGCGAGCAGGGCTTCGGCCTTCGGCACGATGGCCTCGCGCGTTATGCCCTTGACGGTGATCGGCGCTTCGATGACATTCTGCAACACGGTCAGATGCGGAAACAGGTTGAAGTGCTGGAAGACCATGCCCATGCGTGAACAGACACGGCGGATGTCGGCTTCCGGCACGTAGCGGCACTGGCCGTTGCTGCCGGTTTCCACCAGCGCGTCGCCTTC
>CAYMYD010000333.1:0-2526 GCA_964394535.1 uncultured Propionivibrio sp.
CGAACCGCCCAACGGCAGGAAATTGGCCTGATTCGTATCAGAAGCGCCCTGGGCGGTTCGCGAACCGCCCCTACAGCACTTGCGGTCGGGATCACCTCTTTTTTATCCTCCGGCGTGAGTTGCGCCATGATCGTCAGAATGGAAACTACTCGCCGCTGAACTTTTCCCTTCAATATGTCTCGTAACAATCCGAACCACAACAGGACTCCCCACCATGAACGCCGCGCTACAAGCCATCATCGAACAGCAAAAAACCATCCTCAGTGAAAACCGGCGGCATTTCCGCCAGCATCCGGAACTGAGTGGCGTGGAGTACGAAACACAGAAGGAAATTCAGCGCCTGTTGAGTGGCATGGGCATTCCCCATCAAGTCGCTGGCAAAACCGGCGTCCTCGCCGAAATTCAGGGCGGCAGACCGGGCAAGAAAATCGCCATCCGGGCCGACATCGACGCCCTGCCCGTCCCTGACGAATGCGGCCAGCCCTACGCTTCGGTCAATCCCGGCATCTGCCACGCCTGCGGGCACGATGCCCACACCGCCATCGTGCTGGGCGTCGCCCGCGCCCTGCAAACCATGAAAGACGAACTGCCCGGCAGCTATCGCTTCATTTTCCAGCCCAGCGAAGAAAAACTCCCCGGCGGAGCGCTCGACATGATTGCCGATGGTGCCCTCGCAAACGTCGATCACGTCATCGGCAGCCATGTCTGGCAAACGCTGGAAGCTGGCCGGATTTCCATGGCCATCGGCCCGATGATGGCCTCGGCAGACCAGTTCATCATCAAGATCAAAGGGCGCGGCGGGCACAGTTCGATGCCCTATCAGGCCATCGACCCCATCGAAATCGGTGCCCACCTGGTGCTGGCGCTGAAGAGTCTGGTCACCAACAACGTTGCCGCGCAGGAAGCCACGGTTCTCGCCGTCGGCATCTTTTCGGGCGGCACGGCGATGAACATCATTCCGGAATGCGTCACCCTGGAAGGCACGGTGCGCTGCGTCACGCAGGCGACAAGAGAAAAACTCGCTGCCCGCATCGAAGAGCTTACCAAGGGGCTGTGCCAGTCCTACGGTGCCGACTGTGAGGTCAAGATCGTATCCGGCTACCCGGCCGTTCAGAATGACCGCGCCACCACCGAAACCGTCCTTGCCTGCGCAAGGCAGGCGCTGGGGGAAAAGCAGGTGGAAATCATCCCGCCGGTCATGGGCGGTGAAGACTTTGCCTATTACCAGCAAAAGGTGCCGGGAACCTTCGTCTTCATCGGCGCGGGCAACGGTCAGCCCGAAACTTCCTTCCCACACCATCACCCGCGTTTCGACATCGACGAAAAGGCGCTCGTCACCGGCGTAATCACCCTCGCCCAGGCCGCGGTTGCACTTGCGGAATAACCCTGAACCCGACTTTCCGACCCGCTTATGGAAACCCTCCTCTACTTTGCCCTTGTGGCCGCCTTCATCGCTTTCGGCGAATTTATCAGCACCCGGACGCGGGCAGCGATTCCTTCCGTTTTTGCCTCAGCCTGTTGCTTCATTGTGGCCTTCTGGACCTTTGCCCCCAAGGATCTGGTCACCAAAGCCTCCTTCAACCCGGCCTTTGTCAACGTCGCCATCAGCCTGTTGCTCGTGCATCTGGGCACCTTGATGAACCTCAAAAAGCTGTTTGAACAATGGCGGGCCGTCAGCATTTCGCTGCTGGGGGTCGTCGGAACACTCACCATCGCGCTGACGCTCGGGCGTGCGCTCTTTGATCACGCCACGGTCATCGCCGTCACCCCGCCGCTGGTTGGCGGGGTCGTCGCCTCACTGCTCATGACCAACGCGCTCACGGCCAAAGGGCTCACCACCCTCGTGGCCCTGCCGGTTTCCATGTTTGTGCTGCACAGCTTCGCCGGCTATCCGATTGCCGCTTGGTGTCTGCGTCGTGAAGGTCGCCGCCTCCTCACCCAGACACCGGAAAACGCCACCTCCAGCGGCGAAAAAACGCCAGCGACCCTGCGTAAAAAACTGATCCCGCCCCTGCCGGAAAACTATGCTTCGCCAGCCCTCATTCTGACCAAGCTGATTCTGATCGCCCTGCTGGCCGCCTGGATTGCCACACTGAGCAATAACAAGCTCAACCAGCACGTCCTCTGTCTGGTGCTGGGCGTCATTTTTTGCGAAACCGGCTTTCTGGAAGAACAGGCGCTCAACAAGGCTGGCGTTTTCAACTGGCTCATTTTTGGCCTGATGGCTTTCATCTTTGCCCAGTTGGCCGCAACCACCCCGGAAGGGGTCGCCAGCATCTTCGTCACCATTGCCTCCCTGCTGGCGCTGGGCATCCTTGGCATGTTCATTGTTTCCTTCATCGCCAGCCCCTTCCTCGGCCTTTCCCGTGAAATGGGCTTTGCCTGTGCGCTGACCGCCCTCTTCGGCTTTCCTGCCGATTACGTCATCACCGAGGAAGTCTGCCGCTCGCTGGGCAAAACCGAAGCCGAATACCAGCGCCTGATGGACCACATGCTGCCCAAAATGCTCGTCGGCGGCTTCGCCAC
>CAYMYD010000334.1:0-2526 GCA_964394535.1 uncultured Propionivibrio sp.
TCGTCGTCTGGAAACTGCGCCTGCCGCGCATCGGCGCCGGCCTGCTGGTCGGGGCGGCACTCTCTGCTGCCGGGGCCGCCTATCAGGGCATGTTCAGGAATCCCTTGGTCTCACCGGACATCCTCGGCGTTTCAGCCGGGGCCGGATTGGGTGCGGCACTGGCCATTTACCTGGGCCTGCCGCTGCCAGCGATCCAGGGCATCGCCTTTGGCGGTGGCCTGGTGGCGGTGAGCGTGGTGTATTTTGTCGCCGACCGGGTACGTCGCCACGATCCGGTGCTGGTGCTGGTACTCGCCGGGGTGGCCGTCGGCACCCTGTTTTCGGCCGGAATTTCGCTGGTCAAGGTACTTGCCGATCCCTCGGTGCAGTTGCCGTCGATCACCTTCTGGCTGCTCGGCGGGCTCAACGCCGTAACGCCCGGTGATCTCGCCTTTGCCGTGCCACCTCTGATCATCGGGCTGACACCGCTGCTGCTGGCGCGCTGGCAGATCAACCTGCTCTCCCTGTCCGACGAAGAGGCCTCCGCGCTGGGGATCAACGTGGCACGGCTACGTTTGGTGCTGGTGGCTTCGGCAACGCTGATGACGGCAGCAGCCGTCGCCATCGCCGGGATCATCGGCTGGGTTGGCCTGGTGATTCCCCATGCGGCACGGCTTCTGGTTGGCCCGGAATTTTCCCGCTTGCTGCCAGCCTCCCTGCTGCTGGGGGGCTCCTTCCTCGTTCTTGCCGACACACTGGCCCGTTCAGCGACGAACCTGGAATTGCCGCTCGGCATCCTCACGGCACTGGTTGGCGCACCGGCATTTCTCTACCTGTTGGCCAGCAGCGGGCGCTCATCATGAGTCTGCTCGAAGCGCGAGCCCTGTCCATCGGCTACCGGCAGCGTCCGGTAGGTGAAGGGATTTCGTTCACCCTTGAGCTTGGACGTTCGCTCTGCCTGCTCGGCCCCAATGGCGGCGGCAAAACCACGCTGTTCCGTACCCTGCTGGGCGTTTTGCCACCGCTGGCCGGCGAGGTGCGCGTGGCGGATCGTCCGCTGGCTGATTGGTCAAGACAGGCACTGGCGCAAACCATCGCCTACGTTCCGCAGGCCCATGCCGGGTTGTTTGCCTTTTCCGTTGAGGAAATCGTGCTGATGGGCCGCACCGCACGGCTGGGACGCTTTTCCACCCCGGCGAGGACGGATCGGGTGGTGGCAGCACGGGTGCTGGAACAACTAGGCATCGCGCACCTTGCCGGGCGAATCTATACCGAGATTTCCGGTGGCGAACGACAGCTTGCGCTGATTGCCCGGGCACTGGCGCAGGAGGCGAAATTACTGATTCTTGATGAGCCGACCGCCAGTCTGGATTTTGGCAACCAGCTGCGGGTACTGGCGAAAATCGATGAACTCAAGCAGGATGGCATGGCGATCCTGATGTCCACCCACCAACCGGAACACGCCATGCGCAGCGCCGATACCCTCGCCCTGCTGAAAAAAGGCCGTATCGTCGCCCAGGGGGCTGTCCGTGAGATGGCGACAGCGGAGCAACTGGCCGCGCTCTATGAAGTCGATCCGGCAGCAGTCAGCGCCAGCCTGCCCTTGCTCCATGCCGGGAACAGGCACAAAGAAAGCATGGCATGAATCCGGCCGCCCCCGCCCCCCACGATCTGATCGAACGTCTGCGCAGGGAGACTGATCCTTTCCTGCTCCTGTTGACGGGTGGGCGCGGTGCGGGCAAGACCCGCTGGTGTCTGAAACTGCTCGACGAGGCACGCGCTGCCGGAATCAGCGCTGTTGGCGTACTCTCTCCGCCGGTCTACACGGCGGGCGACAAGACGGCGATTGATCTTCTGGAGCTTGCCAGCGGCCAGCGCCAGCGTCTGGCCGAACGCCCCCGGCCCGGCGAGTCGGGAACCGCCGGACTGGGCTGGCGCTTCGACCCGGCCGTTCTTGACCGGGGCAATGCCTTGCTGGAAAAATTGCCCCCGGGCGAACTGCTGTTGATCGACGAACTGGGTCCGCTGGAGTTTCGCGGTGAAGGGGGTTTCATCGCCGGATTCGCCGCCATCGACGCCCGTCATTACCGCCTGGCCGTTGTCGTGGTACGACCGGAACTCCTCGACGCTGCCCGGCAACGCTGGCCTTGGTACAGTGCGATAGCTGAAATGCGAATGCCGTGAAAGGTGAAACATGAAACGTGAAATGTGGAGAACCCTGCCTGTATCGGTTGTAACAGGATGAGTTTTACTCCTTTTCAAAACGCGAAGCGCCTTGTCTTTTACCTTTCACATTTCACCTTTCATTTTTCACGGTAATTTTAAAGTCCCATGAAACTCCACGACTTCCTGCCCCCACCCCCGGATAAGCTCCTGCCTGCGCTACGCTGGCTCAATATCAGCCTGCGCTGCCTGCACCTCGTCGGGATTGCCGGAATCAGTGGCGGCTTCCTCTTCGATCTGCCGGAGAGTCAATGGCTGGCTTACGGTTATCTGGCTCTGCTCAGCGGTGGCCTGCTCGCTGCGCTTTATGTGTGGACCGATGAG
>CAYMYD010000335.1:0-2504 GCA_964394535.1 uncultured Propionivibrio sp.
GATTTCCACGAGATTGGTGTGCTGTGGATTACCCTTGGCCAGTGGCGAAGGACGCATGGTGGTCAGGACGTTGACGCAGCCGTTATGGTCGATCCCTTTCTCGTCGAGCTTCAGCCAGGCTCCCTGCCCCATCGCGGTCACGCCAGGCAGGATGCGTGGTGTGACCTTGGCGGGCAATCGGGTTTCGCCGCGCTTGTTGAAGACGCGCACCAGGTCACCGTTCTTGATACCGCGTGGAGCGGCGTCAACCGGGTTGATCCACACTTCCTGACGGGCACCGGCTTGCAGGTTTTCGACGTTGCCGTAGGTCGAGTGGGTACGCGCCTTGTGGTGGAAGCCGAAAAGCTGCAGCGGGAATTCCTTTCGTAGCGGGTCGTCCCAGCCCTCGAAGGTGCTGGAATAGACCGGCAGCGGATGGATCACCTCGTCCTTGGCGAGCTTCCAGGTGCTGGCGATCTTGGCCAGTTGTTCGGAATAAATCTCGATCTTCCCGGAGGGGGTGGGCAGCGGATTGGCCTTGGGATCATCGCGGAACTTCTTGTAGGCGATGTAATGCCCGGACGGATCCTTGCGCTTGACGATGCCCTGTTTGCGGAAGGTGTCGAAATCCGGCAACTGCGGGTCTTTGGCACAGGTCTGGGCGTAAAGGTGACGCAACCATTCTTCCTGGGTACGGCCTTCGGTGAACTTCTGGAGGATGTCCGGCCCCAGCTTGGCGGCCACGCCGGAAAGCATCTCGTAAATCCCCTTGCACTCGAACACCGGCTCGATCGCCTTGTCGGCAAAAATCACGTAGCTCATGTTGCCGGAAGCTGCGTCGAGCGCGAAATCCATCTGCTCCGAGGTGGTCAGATCGGGGAGCAGCAGATCGGCGTACTTGGCCGACGAGGTCATGTGATTGTCGATGACGACGATCATCTCGCACTTCTTGTCGTCGGACAGGATTTCGTGCGTGCGTTTGATGTCCGAGTGCTGGTTAACAAGGCAGTTACCGGCGAAGTTCCAGATGAACTTGATCGGCGCCTTGAGCTTCTCTGCGCCGCGCAGCCCGTCGGTCTTGTCGGTCATCTCGTGATGCCGGTAAATCGCGTCCGTCCACAGAAAGACCGAAATGCTGGTCTTGACCGGATTGGTGAGGGTCGGGAAGCGGATGAAAGGCAGCGCGTAGTTGGAGGCAAAGGCTCCGGAGTTGCCGCCGGAAATGCCGACGTTACCGGTCAGGATCGGCAGCATGGCGATGGCGCGGGTCTGGATTTCGCCGTTCGCGTGACGCTGCGGCCCCCAGCCCTGCGAGATGTAGCAGGGTTTGGTGGTGCCGATTTCGCGCGCGAGTTTGACGATGCGATCGACGGGAACGCCGGTAATCGCGCTCGCCCAGGCCGGGGTCTTGGGGGTCTTGTCGTCGCCCTGGCCGAGGATATAGGCCTTGTAGTGGCCGTTTTTCGGAGCCGAAGCCGGTAGCGTCTTTTCGTCGTAGCCGACGCAGTATTTGTCGAGGAAGGGCTGATCGACCAGGTTTTCGGTGATCAGCACGTAGGCGATGGCCGCGCACAAGGCCACGTCGGTACCCGGACGGATCGGAATCCACTCGTCTTCATGGGTTGCCGCCGTGTCGGTGTAACGCGGGTCAATGACCACGACGCGGGCATTCGAGCGCCGACGCGCTTCCGCCAGATGGTAAACGACACCGCCACCACTCATCCGCGTTTCCGCCGGGTTTTCGCCGAAGCACACGTAGAGCTTGGTATTGGCGATGTCGGCGGTATCGTTACCGACCGCCCAGCCGCCGCCATAGGTGTAGTTGAGACCGTCGCGAATCTGCGCGGTGCTGTAGGTGTTGTAGTGGTTGAGATAGCCACCGAGCAGGTTCATCAGGCGTGCCGGCAGCGAGACACCGGGCGGCCAGCAGCGGGCAACCACGCAGCCCAGAGTGCCGGTCGTGTAATTGATATAGACCGCCTCATTGCCGTATTTGGCGATGGTTTCCTGCAGGCTCTTGGCGATCAGCGTATAGGCTTCGTCCCAGGAGATGCGCTCGAACTTGCCTTCGCCGCGCTTGCCAACCCGCTTCATCGGATATTTCAGGCGGTCGGCGTTATAGACGCGCTGGCGCATCGAGCGGCCACGGGCGCAGGCGCGCACCTGATGGTCGCCGTAAACGTCCTGGCCGAGGTTGTCGGTCTCGACCCAGCGGATGCGGCCATCGACCACATGCATGCGCAAGGGGCAGCGGCTGCCGCAGTTGACGGTGCAGGCGCTCCAGACGACTTTTCCTTCGGGCGCGGGTTTGGGGCTTGCGCCGGGCGCAGCCTGAACCGGACTGGCGACAAGGGGCAGCATCACGCCGCTGGCGGCAGAGGCCAGCCCGCAGGCCGATGAGGTTTTGAGAAAATCGCGCCGGGAATACGGCGACTTCAGGTCTTTCTGGTTCATACACGATCCTCCAAAGAAGGTCCGGACAATCCGGCACAAAACAAAGGAAAGGCTCGTGAGGTCATACGAGG
>CAYMYD010000336.1:0-2488 GCA_964394535.1 uncultured Propionivibrio sp.
CCAACAACGGCGGCGAGCTTGCGGAAGTCGAGTTTTCGGTCGCCGGGCAGCACCGCCAGCAGCAGCGTATCCGGCTGTTCCTTGACCCGGCAGAGCATGGCCTTGGCCCCTTGTCCCGGCGCGGTACCGCGAACCTCAGCGGCCTGTGCCGACGTCCTGACCGGTGTGTGGTGAATGACGCGGAACCGTGCGCCGCCTTCACTCAGTTGTGCTTGCAGTTGCTCAAACATGGTCTTTCCGGGGAAGGGGAGGAGGCGCGAATCAGGCTGTAGTCGCGTTCGCGCTGAGGGTCACGCCCAGGGCGTTGACAAGTTTCATCACCGTGTCGTAACGCGGTTTGGCACCAGGCGCGAGAGTCTTGTAGAGACTTTCGCGTCCTAGTCCGGAATCCCGCGCCAGTTGCGCCATGCCACGCGCACGGGCGACAGTGCGGATAGCTTGAAGAAAGGCGTCTGGGTCGTTTTCGGCGAGTGCGGTGGACAGGTAGGCGGCGATGGTTTCTTCGTCGTCAAGGTAGTCGGCGGCGTCGAAGGGAGTGATTTTAGTCATGGGTCAGTCCTTGTTCAGAGCGTTTTTCAGGGCAATGGCGGCTTTCATGTCGCGCTTTTGTGTTGATTTGACACCGCCGCCAAGCAGGAGATACGTGACTTCGCCGTGCCGGGTGTGATAGAGGCGGTAGCCAGGGCCGAAGTGAACCCGTATCTCGGAAATGCCTTCGCCGACCGGTTCGCAATCGCCAAAATTTCCTGCTTCCGCCTGCTCAATGCGGCGCAGGATCAGTGCCTTGCCCGTGCGATCTTTCAGTCCATTCAGCCAAACGTCGAAAACATCGGTTTTGAGCAGTGTATTCATTCGACGAATTGTATCCCGGAGGATACATAAGTCAAGGTTTTTCAGGGTATGGCGGCTCCCAACGACTATAGGCCCGATGGGAAGGGTGTCCGCGCCACGCCTCGCGCCTCACTGCGGTGATCGTTACCGTCGGCGCTGTAGGGGCGGTTCGCGAACCGCCCCTACCAAACCGTGCTTCGTCGTTACGGCGGTGAGGGTTTCAAGGTTCTGATCGTTCCCACGCTCCTGCGCGGGAACGATCAATGCCCACCAACGGTTTTACCCTTCCCCCTTCTCCCTTCTCACAATCGGTTCGCTTGCAAAATAAATTGAATTGATTAACAATGCACCCCCTTTTCCGGTTTTCGGTGTCTGAGGTGCTCATGTCGGTGAAGAACCTTCCCTTGTCGACCAGTCTTTCGCTGGAGGTTTTGCAGCAGTTCCGCGTGATCTTCGGCACCATGCGCCGTCATTTCCGGGAGGTCGAGGAGCGTTGTGGTCTGCCGGGTTCGCAGATGTGGTTGTTGCAGGAAGTGCAGCGCTGTCCGGGGATCGGCGTTTCCGAACTGGCGATTTGTCTGGGAATCCATCAGTCCACGTGCAGCCTGCTGGTCGACAAGTTGGTCGCCCGGCGGTTTTTGAAGAAGACGCGCAAACCTTCCGATCGGCGCTGTGTCGGTCTGGCGCTGGATGAGGAAGCGGAGAAAGTGCTGGCCCTGTTGCCGGGGCCGGCCGAGGGTGTGCTGCTGGAAGCCTTGTCCAGGATTCCGGAAGTCGCTTTGAAAACATTGAATATAAATTTAACTGAGCTGGTTTCCTGTCTGCGTGGCAGGGATGAACGTTTCGCGGTCACGCCGCTGGCCGATCAGTTGGGCGAAGGAGGGTAGCGCCGCTTTTTTCCCTTTCCCGCCCGGCTCAAACCGAAGGAGTCATACGCCATGGCAAAAACGATCGTCGTTGACCATGTCTTCAAGATATTTGGCGACAAACCCCAGGAGGCACTTGAGCTGATCCTGCAAGGGGCCGACAAGCAGGAGATTTTCCGCAAGACCGGTCAGTCGATCGGTGTGTTCGATGCCTGCTTCGACATCAAGGCGGGTGAGATTTTCGTCATCATGGGGCTTTCCGGCTCCGGAAAATCCACCCTGGTACGGATGCTCAATCGCCTGATCGAGCCGAGTTTCGGCAAGATTCTGGTCGATGGGGTGGATATCAAGCAGCTTTCCGAGAACAAGCTGCGCGCCTTGCGGCGCAAGGACATCAGCATGGTGTTCCAGTCTTTTGCGCTGATGCCGCACATGACGGTGCTCGACAACACCGCCTTTGGCCTGGAACTCGCCGGTGTCCCGCGCGAGAAGCGCCGACAGCAGGCTGAACTGGCGCTGGAACAGGTTGGCCTGGCCGGTATGGGGGCGAGTTATCCCGACGAACTTTCTGGCGGCATGCAGCAGCGGGTCGGTCTGGCGCGTGCCCTGGCTTCCGATCCGTCGATCCTGCTGATGGACGAGGCGTTTTCGGCGCTGGATCCGATCATCCGTGCCGAGATGCAAACCGAACTCCTGCGTTTGCAGGAAATCCGGCGGCGGACCATCGTTTTCATCTCGCACGATCTGGACGAAGCCATGCGCATTGGTGACCGCATCGCCATCATGCGCGA
>CAYMYD010000337.1:0-2488 GCA_964394535.1 uncultured Propionivibrio sp.
TGTTTTCCACCCCGGCGAGCATTCCCGAAATCCTGTTCGGCAAGCTGCTGCCCTATTTCTTCCTCGGCATGCTGGCCTCGGTGATCGGCGCAGGTCTGACGGTGTTCGTCTTTGAAGTGCCACTACGCGGTTCGGTGCTGACCCTGATGTTGCTCTCCGCCGTGTTCCTGATTCCCGCGCTGGGGCAGGGGCTGCTCATTTCCGCCGTTGCCAGAAACCAGTTTGTCGCCGCGCAGATCGCCCTGCTTTCGGCCTTTCTTCCCGCCCTCCTGCTCTCCGGTTTTCTTTTTGAAATCAGCTCGATGCCGCTGCTGCTGCGGATCGTCACCAACGTCATTCCGGCCCGCCATTTCAATTCGGCCTTGCAGACGGTCTTTCTGGCGGGGGATGTCTGGTCACGGCTGTTACCGGCGCTGCTGGCCATGCTGCTCATCGGCAGCGTCTTCTTCCTGCTGGCCCTGCGCAAGACCAGGAAGCGGCTGGAATGATGGGAAGGGAGAAGCCGACTGTGAAAGATGGGCTTATGGATGAAAACAGGCTGAGCAAGGACGGGGTGCGCCGCAAGACACGGCTAACCCTTCCTCCGGCGCTTCAGCGTCTGCAGGCGCAGATCGTCAAGGAGCTGCTCTGCGTGCTGCGCGACCCGAAGAGCCGTTTTGTGCTGGTTGTGCCGCCGCTGATCCAGTTGTTTGTTTTTGCCTTTGCCGCCACGCTGGAAATCAGGAATATCGATATTGCCCTGATGAACCGCGACGCGGGCGGGGCGTCGGTCGAACTGGTGCAGCAACTGGCGTCTTCCGATCTGATCCGGCGCATCCATCCGGCCGCCAACGAACAGGAAATCGCCCGCCTGATCGACGCGCAGGAAGTCATCGCTGCCGTCGTCATCAACGACAGTTTTTCGCGTGACATCGCCGCCGGAAAAAGTGGCACGGCGCAGCTCATCATTGACGGCCGTCGTGCCAACGCCGGACAGATCACCCTGGCCTACCTGCAAAACATCGCCACCAATGTCGGTGTCACCCTGAACACCCTGAAATCGGGCAGTGGTGGCGGCGAGGCCGTGCAGGTACGTCACTGGTTCAATCCCAACCTGATCTACCGCTGGTTTGTCGTGCCGGGGCTGTCCGGCATCCTGACCACCTTCATCGCCATGCTGCTGACCGCACTGTCCATCGCCCGGGAACGCGAATTCGGCACCTTTGACCAGTTGCTGGTCTCCCCCTGCACGCCGACGGAAATCATCATCGCCAAGATGGTGCCCGCCTTCCTGATCAGTGTCCTGCTGGCCTGCGCCATGATGGCGGCCGCCGTTTTCGGCTTCGGCATTCCCTTCACCGGCTCCTTGCCCCTGCTCCTGCTGTGCCTGATGCTGTTCGTCCTTTCGCTGATCGGTATCGGGCTGATGATTTCCTCTTTCTGCGCCACCCAGCAGCAGGCCATCATGGGTACCTTCTCCTTCGTCGTGCCGACCGTGCTGCTTTCCGGCTTTGCCACCCCGGTCAGCAACATGCCCGTGTTCCTGCAATGGATTGCCGAAGCCGTGCCGCTCAAACATTTTCTGATCATCATCCACGGCTGTTTCCTGAAAGCGCTGCCGCCGGGTGAAATCATCGCCAACGCCTGGCCGCTGCTGGTCATCGCCGTCATCACCCTCGGACTGGCTGTACGCTTTGTCCGCTCCAGACTTCAGTGAGGCTGCCCATGCCTGAAAAAAATTGCCGAACACTGACCCTCCCGACCCTGCTGCTGGCCTTGGTTGGCTGTAGCGCCGTCGGGCCGACGCATCAGCTTCCCGATGTCTCGCCGGGGTCGGGCTGGATGTCGCAGGCGGGCGGGGAAATCGACGCCAAGGCCTTGGCCCGCTGGTGGGCCACGCTGGGCGACCCGACCCTGGAGAAGATTGTCGATCAGGCGCTGGCCCGCAATCTTGATCTGCGCCAGGCGCTGGCGGGTATCGAAGGCGCACGCGCCCTGCTGGCCCGGGCCGAAGCCCTGTCGATGCCTGCCCTGCTCGCTGGCGGCAGCGCCCAGCGTCGCCGTCTCAGCACCAACAGCCCGGAATACAACCCGCAACGCTCGCCCAGTCAGACCGTTTCCGATGCAGGTATCGACGCCAGTTGGGAAATCGACCTGTTCGGCTCGCTGCAAAGACAGCGCGAATCGGCCAGCGCCAGCTTGCAGGCCAGCGAAGCGGAAGCCGCCGGATTGCGGCTGGGCATCGCTGCCGAAACGGCGCGCTGCTACTTTGCCCTGCGCGGCGCACAGCAGGAGCTGGCAACCCGTCGCGCTTCCGTGGCCGCCCTGCAACGCATCCACGAGCTGGTACGCGTGCGGCAGGCCGCCGGTGACCTGCCGCGCAGCGAACTGGAACGCGCGCAGTCGCGTCTCGATCAGGCACAAGCGCAACTGCCGGGGATCGAAGCGCGCCAGCAGGCCGCGCTGACCGCACTGGGCCTCCTGACCGGCAGCCTGCCGGAAGCCCACG
>CAYMYD010000338.1:0-2459 GCA_964394535.1 uncultured Propionivibrio sp.
GTGTGCGATCTCCAGGTTTTCAAAATGACGCATCGATTTGACCAAAGGAGCGCGTGATGAACCAGCCGACCTTCCATTTTTCCCGCCTTGCCGCCTTTCTGGGTGTCGTCGGCCTGTGCCTGGCCCTGGTAACGCCTGCCTATGCCCAGGATGAGGGGCAGAAGCTCAAAACCCTGCGTGGCGCCGAAGTGAATGCCGCCGACCCCGCCAGCGAAGGCATCCGCTTTGGTCCGGACACCGCCAACATCCCGCGTGACTTTGTGCAACAGCCCCCACTGGTTCCACATACCATGGACGAATACAAGGTCACCAAGGAATTCAACAAGTGCCTGGATTGCCACTCTTGGGCGCGGGCCAAGGAAATGAAGGCGACCAAGATTTCGCTGACGCACTTCAAAAACCGCACCGGGGCGGAAATGTCCAACGTGTCGCCGAACCGTTATTTCTGCGCGCAATGCCACGTACCACAGAGTGATGCCAAGCCGCTGATCGGTAACACCTTCAAGCCGGGCAAGGGTTTGCATTGATCGTCGATTCAGACTGGAGAAAAGCAAGATGATCGAATTTGTTAAACATCTTCTGGCAAGCACGCTGGGGCGGATTCATGCAGCCGGCTGGATCGGTGTCGTGCTGCTGTTCGCCGCTGGTATTGTCTCGTGGGCGGGCTTCAATTTTGCGCTCGATGAAACCAATACCGAGGCCTTCTGCATTTCCTGCCACGAAATGAAGAGCACCACCTATGAAGAGTACCGGACAAGCACCCACGCGCTCAGCCGTTCCGGGATGCGTGCGACCTGTCCGGATTGTCACGTGGCCAAGCCCTTCCTGCCCAAGATGGTGGCCAAGGTACGGGCCTCCAAGGATCTGTTCCACAGCATTCTGGGGACGATCAATACCACGGAAAAATTTGAGGCCCGTCGCCTCCAGATGGCCGAAGCGGTCTGGACACGGATGAAAGAAACCGATTCACGCGAATGTCGCAATTGTCACGACAACCTGAGTTTCGACTTCGCCAAGCAGAGCCGTCGTGCCGTGGCACAGCACGAGGAAGGTATCGCCGAAGGCAAGACCTGTATTGACTGCCACAAGGGCATCACCCACAAGCTGCCGAATATCGAGCAGGCAGTTGGTGCCGAGAAGGGCGGCGCTGCGCCGGAGGTCTTCCATCCGCCGGTACCGGAACAAGCGAAGAAATAGTCTCCGCATTCAATAAAAAAACAGGCGAGGGATCATCCCTCGCCTGTTTTTATGTGTGCGTCGCTTGAGTTACCACTCGGCGACCGAGCCGTCCTGGTGTCGCCAGACCGGGTTGCGCCAGTCGGGGGCGTTCCGGCTGCGTTCGATGACCATCGCCTCGTTGACCTCGACGCCCAGCCCCGGTTTTTTCGGCGGCAGCATGTAGCCGTCGTGGAAGCGGAAGTCTTCCGGGTTCAGTACGTAGTCAAAGAGCTCCGCGCCCTGGTTGTAATGGATGCCCATGCTTTGTTCCTGCAGCATGGCGTTATGTGCGACGAAGTCGACGTGCAGGCAGGAAGCCAACGCCAGCGGGCCGAGCGGGCAGTGCGGCGCCAGCGCGACGTCCCAGGCTTCGGCCATGGCCGCGATCTTGTGGCACTCCGTGATGCCGCCCGCGTGCGAAAGATCCGGCTGGATGATGGCAATGCCGCCAGCGGCAAACACCCTTTTGAATTCGAAGCGCGAGAACATGCGCTCGCCTGCGGCAATCGGGATGTGCGTCATGGCGGCGAGGCGCGGATAGTATTCGGCCTGTTCGGCGAGTACCGGCTCTTCGATGAACAGCGGACGGTAAGGTTCCAGTTCGCGGATCAGCACCCGCGCCATCGGCGCGGCGACGCGGCCGTGGAAGTCGAGGCCGAATTCAATGGTGTTGCCAAAGGCTTCGCGGATTTCGGCGACAACGGCGACGGCGGCATCGACGGTGCGACTGTTGTCGATCAGCGCCATTTCTTCGCAACCGTTGAGCTTGAAGGTGTCGAAGCCGATGGCTTGCAGCTTGCGGATACCGGCAATGACTTCCGCCGGACGGTCGCCACCGACCCAGCTATACATCTTCATTTTGTCGCGCACCAGACCGCCGAGCAGTTCATAAACCGGCGCGCCGAGCACTTTGCCCTTGATATCCCACAGCGCCTGGTCAATCCCGGCGATGGCGCTCATCAGGATCGGCCCGCCACGATAGAAACCGGCGCGGTACAGGGTTTGCCACAGATCATTGATGCGTGACGGATCCTTGCCGATCAGATAATCGGCAAGTTCGGCGACGGCGGTTTCCACCGTGCGCGCACGGCCTTCGATGACTGGCTCACCCCAGCCGGTGATGCCTTCGTCGGTTTCGATCTTGAGGAACATCCAGCGCGGGGGCAGACGGTAGGTGGTCAGACGGGTGATTTTCATAAGGACTCGCGGAGAGAGAAAACAAGAAGGGGAAGCATGGGGCC
>CAYMYD010000339.1:0-2453 GCA_964394535.1 uncultured Propionivibrio sp.
GAACGGGGATGACCGCTCATCTGCTTCTGCATGATCTCGCCGATGACCAGCGGCGTGGCGTTGAGTTGCAGCGAGTGGGTATAGGTTTCGCCCCAGCGCACGTAATCGGTCTTGGCGTCGGTTTGCCAGTTGCGCAGGGCGGCCAGCAGTTCGCCGCCGCGCCGCCAGCAGTTTTCCAGCCCCTCCGAACGCTGCGCCTGCGTTTCCATCAAGGCGGTCAGCGCCTCCAGATCACGCACCAGACCGACCAGCCCATTGGAAAACCCGGCCCGTTCCTCCAGTTGCGCCAGTGAAAAACGCGCCGCATCCAGCGGCAGGGTCAGGCGCAGATCCTTGGCTGTCTTTTCAAGCTGGCTGCACAGCTTGGGCAGATCAAGGCAGTCGCGTGCCGCCGCCAGGGTTTCGGCCAGCGTATCGCGGGTCAGGTCAAACACCTGTCCGGTCGATACATTGCTGCCGAAAAACAGGCTGGCGGTTTCCGGCAACTGGTGGGCCTCGTCGAAAATCACTGTATTGCAAGCGGGCAGCAATTCTGCCGTGCCCTCGTCGCGCAGCATCACATCGGCAAAGAACAGGTGATGATTGACCACCACCAGATCGGCTGCCAGCGCCTCGCGCCGGGCAGCGAGCACGAAGCATTCCTTGTGGTGCGGGCAATCCTGGCCAAGGCAGTTCTCGCGCGTCGAGGTCACCAGATTCCACACCGGCGAATTTTCCGCCACCGAATGGCAATCAGCCTTGTCGCCAGTCTTCGTCTCTTTGGCGAAGCGGGCGATACGGACCGCGTTGGCGGCGTCCTCACGGCTGAAAAAACGGCCATCGGCCTCCGCTCGCGCCAGATGGTAATGGCAAACGTAATTGGCGCGCCCCTTGAGCAGCGCCACGCGCACCGGCGAAGCCAGCGTTTGCCGGATCGTCGGGATGTCCTTGGCGAAAAGCTGATCCTGAAGGTTCTTGGTGCCGGTTGAAACAATCACCTTGCCGCCGGAAAGCAGCGCCGGAATCAGGTAGGCAAAGGTCTTGCCGGTCCCCGTCCCGGCCTCGGCGATGAGCACCCGGTTATCGGCAATTGCCGCCGCAATGCGCTCGGCCATCTCAAGCTGCTGCGGACGCAGGCAATAGCCGGGAATCGCCCGGGCCAGCAAACCGTCAGGCGAAAAAACATCAGAAAGGGGAAGACTCATTCGGGACAGCCGCAGGCAAACAGGAAAACACCTGCAAGGGCAGGATCAGCAAAGGCGTCATTGTCGCCGAATCGGCGGTTCAGGGAAAGGAAACGAAAGGAACAAAGTTCAGCCCACCACTCCCCGCGGGGAAAAGGTGGGCTGAACGGGCGTACAGGGCAAAAAAAGCGTGATCAGAGCAGGTCACGGCGCAGATCGGCGGCGCTACGCGGCGAAAGCAGGCCGGGAGCGATATCGAAGCAGGATTTGGCGCCGGTCTGCCCTTCGCGATTGAGTCGCGCGACGGCGCGGGCGTAGGCAACGAGAACGCTGGCCGTGAACTCCGGGTTGCTGTCCAGACGCAGGGCAAATTCGATCCCCTGCGTATGTTCGCCCTGCGCGCCGGTGGTGCCGGTGCGGAAGACGAAACCGCCGTGCGGCATCTTCTGGTGATTGGCCTTGAACTCGGCTGCGCTGATGAAATGCACGACGGTGTCGTAATCGGCAAAGTAGTTCGGCATGGTCTTGATCGTCTGCTCGATGGCGGACTGGTCAGCGCCTTCGGCGGCGACGATGAAGCATTCGCGCAGATGCTTCTGACGTGTCGTCAGCGTCGGCTGGCTGCCGGAGCGAACAGCGGCAACGGCCGCTTCCTGCGGGATGGTGTATTGCACCCCCTGTTTGACGCCGGGAACGCGGCGGATGGCGTCGGAATGCCCCTGGCTGACGCCCTTGCCCCAGAAGGTGTAGCTGTTGCCGTCAGGCAGGGCCGCTTCGGAAATCAGGCGCAGGGTGGAAAAGAGGCCGGGGTCCCAGCCGATGGAGATGGCCGCCGTCGTCCCGGCCTTCTTCGCGGCGGCATCAACGGCGGCGAAATATTCGGGGATGCGGGCATGCGTATCGAAACTGTCAACGGTGTTGAACAGCGCGGCCAGACGCGGCCCCTGTTCGGGCAGGTCGGTCGCCGAACCGCCACAGAGAATCAGCACATCGACCTTGCCCTTGAGCGAGGCGATTTCGGACTCACGCACCACGGCCACACCGGGCGTCGCCAGTTTCAGGGAGGCGGGATCGCGCCGCGTGACCACGGCGGCAAGCTGCATATCGGGATTCTGCCGCAGCGCCAGTTCAACGCCCCGGCCAACATTGCCATAACCAACAATACCTACAGAAATTTTTGCGTTCATTTTGGGTGATTCCAGAGAAAAAACAGCGGGCGAAAATAATGCGCGTTGCGAACGGGTTTGTCGAGAAAATTATTCGCAGCACGCCATGCATTGGCCGACAAAG
>CAYMYD010000340.1:0-2443 GCA_964394535.1 uncultured Propionivibrio sp.
GGCCCGGCGCGAATACGGCGTCGGTCCGGCTCCCTTGAGCTGCCATTCAAAACGCTCAGCGGCGGCATTGATGGTTTCGCCCAGGTAAATTGCCCGTCCGTCGCCCAACTGTCCCGCCCACGAACCGAACTGGTAGCCTCCATAAGCGGTGGCATAACTGGCCATGCCCGGCAGCAAGGCATTTCCGGCCAGTGCCGACAGCCATTGCGGGGACGCAAGGGTCGTCTCATCAATCCCCAATTGCTGCGCCATGTCGCGCGAACAGGCCAGCAGGCGGGGCGCGGCAACGGGCGTTGCCGAGACCGGCGACCAGAGCGCACCATGCACCGCATGGGGCTGATTGCTGCTTTCCGCCTCGCCCGGCAATTCACGCAGCAGGCGGTTATCAAAATTCAACATCGGATGCTTTCCGCAACAGGACGCCGGTAAGGCAGGCCAGAACGCGGCAAGTTCCGGAGACGCTTCAAAAGCCGAGCGACTCTCCCGCACCGAGCAGCGTGGCGATGCCCAGCAGAGCGAAAATGGCCGCGGCCAGAGCATGAACGATGCGCGTCGGAATCCGTCCGGCGAGGCGTTCGCCCAAAAGTACCGCCGGGACGTTGGCAATCATCATGCCCAGCGTCGTTCCGCAGACCACCAGAAACATCGACTGATACTGTGCCGCCAGCGCAACCGTGGCAATCTGCGTCTTGTCGCCCATTTCGGCGAGAAAGAAAGCGATCAGCGTGGTACCAAAAACACCCAGACGCGCAAAACGGGCATCCTGCTCGTCGAACTTGTCGGGAATCAGCGTCCAGCCAGCCATGAGAATGAAGGAAACGCCGAGAATCCAGCGCAGGGTTTCCGGCCCGATGGCGTGGGTTATCCAGTAGCCCAGGGCGCCGGCAAACGCATGATTGACCAGGGTCGCGACCAGAATTCCCAGGCAGATCGGCACCGGCCGACGGAATTTTGCCGCCAAAATGAAGGCAAGCAGTTGGGTTTTGTCACCGATTTCGGCCAGGGCGACGATGCCGGTAGAGATCAGCAGGGCTTCCATGATTGCTGCGTTGCTGCGTCAACAAAAAAAGCGTGGAGTTGGCTCCACGCTTCGAAATAAATGCCCCCGCGAGTGCCGTTAGGCCGGCATCCTGAACCGTGGTTCAGAAGAGGTAGCCTTCTTTCCGCATCAGGTCTGCCCGACAAGGGGCAGGCACAACAGCAGTTTCAAAGTCGGCAACCGATGCCTAGCAGCATTGGTTCAAGGAATGTATGGCCTTGACAAACACCGCAGGGAGCAACTTCCGGAGGCTTACAGCAGCTTTTCCTGCGGTGCCAGCACCGAGTCCAGCTCTGCCTCCATGTCTTCGATTCTACGCATCGCGACCGCGATGTCCAGCCTCGTTTCTGACTCGGCAGTCAGTAAGCTTTCTACGCTGACAGGCGGTGTCGAGAGATGTTCATGGGCGATATTCAGCGCCGCCATGACGGCGATTCGCTCGGAAATATTGCTGCGGGTTTTCTTGGCGATGTCATGCATTTTTTCATCGACGAAATCCACGGCGGCCTGAAGTGCTGCACGCTCTTCGGGCGGACAGGCAACGCGGTATTCCTTGCCAAGCAGAACGATATCGAGATAGTGGGCTTCGCCGGACATGATCAGCCTTGTTCCGTGGTTTTGGCTTCGGGCAACTGTTCGACCAGTTGTTCGATCCGCGTGCGCGCCTGTTGCATGCGTTCGGCCAGGTTGCGACGCTCGTTCTCGATGCCGGCCATCTGCTGGCGCAGGTGGGCATTTTCATTACGCAGGGCGCGACAAAGCGAAGTCACCTCGGCGACCTTGCCTTCGAGCACGGAAAGTTCCTTGAGCATGGGGTGACTATAGTTTTAAAAACCAATAAAAGTCAAGGGATAAGCGTTGTTTTTGAATGTGAAACATTCCATACGAAACGGGATTTTGTTTGTAGTTTCAAGGGGCTTCCGCTAGAATCCGCACTCCCGCAGCCGGTCTGGTGCGGGAGATGTGCAGGGTGCCGCACCGCAGGACGTTTCAGACCTGCTGCTGCGGTTAAACGGGAAACAGGTGCGTGTTCAACACTATGCCTGTGCTGCCCCCGCAACGGTAAGCAAGTGTGGATGCCTCATGATGCCACTGGACCCAAAAAGGTCTGGGAAGGCGAGGCGTCAGGACTTGCCAGCCCGGATACCGGCCTCATGCACATTTCGTTGGAAGTGCCGCGGGGAAGCGGGCACAGAACGCCTCTCGTGACGTCCGGTCTCTCCCCGGTGCTTTCGTTTATGTTCGTCGGCTGCGGGGACGCTTGCCGACCTTCGGGAGAAATTGGTCATGTATCCACGTTGTTCCCTGGCGACCGGCGTACTCGCGCTGCTTGCCGCTTTCCCTTCCCTGACCGTGCTTGCGGCTGAGCAGGCATTGCCGACCGTGGTGGTGACCGCGACGCGC
>CAYMYD010000341.1:0-2440 GCA_964394535.1 uncultured Propionivibrio sp.
TGCGGGTCAATGACGAAGAAGCCGTGGCCGGTGAAGTCGGTGTCGATATCTACAACCTGGTCAAATACACCCGTTCCAACCAGAACACCAACATCAACCAGCGTCCGCTGGTGCGTGTCGGCGACGAGATCGCCAAGGGTGACGTGGTCGCCGACGGCGCTTCGACCGACAAGGGCGAACTGGCCCTCGGGCAGAACATGCTGATCGCCTTCATGCCCTGGAACGGTTACAACTTCGAAGATTCGATCCTGATCTCCGAGCGCGTGGTCGCCGAAGAACGTTTCACCTCGATCCACATCGAGGAACTGACGGTCGTTGCCCGCGACACCAAGCTGGGCGCGGAAGAAATCACCCGTGACATTGCCTCGCTGGGCGAAGCGCAGCTCTCGCGGCTGGACGAAGCTGGTATCGTTTATATTGGTGCCGAAGTCGATGCCGGTGACGTGCTCGTCGGCAAGGTCACGCCCAAGGGCGAAACCCAGCTCACCCCGGAAGAAAAACTGCTGCGCGCGATCTTTGGCGAGAAAGCCTCCGACGTGAAGGACACCTCGCTGCGCGTGCCGTCCGGCATGGCCGGGACGGTGATTGACGTGCAGGTATTCACCCGCGAAGGCATTGAGCGCGACAAGCGCGCCCAGTCGATCATCGACGATCAGTTGCGTGGCTATCGCCTTGACCTGCAAGACCAGTTGCGTATCGTCGAAGGCGACTCCTTCGCCCGCGTCGAGCGCCTGATTGTCGGCAAGACGGCCAACGGTGGCCCGAAGCGTCTGGCCAAGGGCACGGCGGTGAGCAAGGAATATCTGGCGGCAATCGATCCGCATCACTGGTTCGACATCCGCATGGCCGACGAGGACGTCGCGCATCAGCTCGAAGCGCTGCGTGAGGGTATTGAACAGACCCGCAAGGAATTCGACCTCGCCTTCGAGGAAAAGCGCAAGAAGCTGACGCAGGGCGACGAGCTGCCGCCGGGCGTGCAGAAGATGGTCAAGGTTTATGTGGCCGTCAAGCGTCGCCTGCAGGCCGGTGACAAGATGGCCGGACGCCACGGTAACAAGGGCGTTGTTTCGCGCATCGTGGCGGTCGAGGACATGCCGTACATGGCCGATGGCCGCTCGGTCGATATCGTCCTGAACCCCCTGGGGGTGCCGTCGCGGATGAACATCGGTCAGGTGCTCGAAGTGCACCTCGGACTGGCTGCCAAGGGTCTCGGCTTCAAGATCGGTGAGGCGCTGCGTCGCCAGGCCAACATCAAGGAAGTGCGTGGCCTGCTCGACAAGATTTACAACAGCAATGGCAAGCCGGAAGACCTCAAGTCCCTCAACGATGAGGAAATCATCGAGTTGGCCGGCAATCTGGAAGCGGGCGTGCCCTTTGCCACGCCGGTCTTCGACGGTGCCAAGGAATCGGAAATCAAGGAAATGCTGCGCCTCGCCGGGATGCCCGAGTCCGGGCAGACAACGCTTTACGATGGTCGCACCGGTGATCAGTTCGAGCGTCAGGTGACGGTTGGCTACATGCACATGCTCAAGCTGCACCACCTGGTCGACGACAAGATGCACGCCCGTTCGACCGGCCCGTACTCGCTGGTGACGCAGCAGCCGCTCGGCGGCAAGGCACAGTTCGGTGGTCAGCGTTTCGGCGAAATGGAAGTCTGGGCGCTGGAAGCCTACGGCGCGTCCTACGTCCTGCAGGAAATGCTGACGGTGAAGTCCGACGACGTGAATGGCCGCACCAAGGTTTACGAAAACATCGTCAAGGGCGACCACAAGATCGACGCCGGCATGCCGGAATCCTTCAACGTGCTGGTCAAGGAAATCCGCTCGCTGGCCATTGATATCGATCTGGAACGTTATTGATTTGGGAAAGGAGAAGAGAGAAGAGAGAAGGGTCAAAGCGGTGAGACATCACCCTTCCCCCTTCACCCTTCACCCTTCCCCGCAAAACCGGAGGTTTTGAAAAGATGAAAGCACTGCTTGATTTGTTCAAACAGGTAACGCAGGAAGAGCAATTCGACGCGATTACCATTGGCCTGGCGTCGCCGGACAAGATCCGTTCATGGTCTTATGGCGAAGTCAAAAAGCCGGAAACGATCAACTACCGTACCTTCAAGCCGGAGCGTGACGGCCTGTTCTGCGCCAAGATTTTTGGCCCGATCAAGGACTACGAGTGCCTCTGCGGCAAATACAAGCGCTTGAAGCACCGTGGCGTGATCTGCGAGAAGTGCGGCGTCGAGGTGACCTTGTCGAAGGTGCGCCGTGAGCGCATGGCGCATATCGAACTCGCTTCCCCGGTGGCGCATATCTGGTTCCTGAAGAGCCTGCCGAGCCGTCTTGGCATGGTGCTCGACATGACCCTGCGCGACATCGAGCGGGTGCTCTATTTCGAAGCCTTCGTCGTCTGCCATCCGGGCATGACGCCCCTGAATCGCGGTCAGTTG
>CAYMYD010000342.1:0-2432 GCA_964394535.1 uncultured Propionivibrio sp.
ATAATGAATAATTCTACAGAAAGAAAAAATCAGAGGAAATTGGCAGAAGTCAGGAGGATTCGTCTGTGTATTTTTTGTACTGAAGATTGACGGTTCCTGACCTGGTCAACATTCATTCCAAAAATTCCATCAGCGTTTTGGCATTTTCATTACGGAAAGCGGGAAGTCATGAGCCGTTCACTTCCGCTTTCTTCACTTTCGGATTGGAGGGAAAAATGAAGAAAAAACAGAAATCACCGGCCATTTTCATCCTGATTGCGATGTTTCTCGGCATTTTTGTCGGCTGGCTGATCTTTAACGGGGCTGCCGACAAGAAAACCGCCAAGGAGATCGCGGGTTATATCTCGATCTTCTCGGATATCTTCCTGCGCCTGATCAAGATGCTGATCGGCCCCCTGGTGTTTTCCACGCTGGTCGTCGGCATCGCGCACATGGGCAGCGCGAAATCCATGGGCCGCATCTTTGCCCGTTCGCTCGGCTGGTTCGTCATCGCTTCGCTGATCTCCCTGACGCTGGGCCTGGTCATCGCCAACCTCCTGGAACCGGGGAAAAACCTCAACCTGCCGCTGCCGGACGTGGGTGCGGCGACCAATCTGGCGACTTCCAAGTTCACGCTGAAGGACTTCATCAACCACCTCGTTCCCCGCTCGTTTGCTGAAGCGATGGCGCAGAACGAGATTCTGCAGATCGTGGTCTTTTCCATGTTTACCGGCGTCTCGCTCGCTGCACTCGGCGATACCGGCAAGACGCTGACCCGCGCCATCGACGAACTGGTGCATGTGATGCTCAAAATGACCGGCTACGTCATGAAAATGGCCCCGGTCGCCGTTTTTGCCGCGATGGCCTCAACCATTGCCATCAACGGGCTGGACATCCTCAAGCAGTTCGCCGTCTTCATGGGCGATTTCTACCTTGCCCTGCTGATCCTCTGGGGCATTCTGGTCTTTGCCGGATTCATCTTCCTCGGGCCCCGGGTGTTCAAGCTCATGGCGGAGATCAAGGAAGCCTTCATGCTTTCGTTTGCCACCGCGAGTTCGGAAGCCGCCTATCCGAAGATTCTCGATGCGCTGGATCGTTTTGGCGTCAAGCGCAAGATTTCCAGCTTTGTGATGCCCATGGGCTACTCCTTCAACCTCGATGGCTCGATGATGTACTGCACCTTTGCGACGCTGTTCATCGCCCAGGCCTACGATATCCATCTGCCCCTCCACACCCAGTTGACGATGATGCTGATCCTGATGCTGACCTCCAAGGGCATGGCCGGTGTGCCGCGCGCCTCGCTGGTGGTGATTGCCGCCACGCTGAACCAGTTCAACATTCCCGAAGCGGGATTGCTGATGATCCTCGGCGTTGACACTTTCCTCGACATGGGCCGCTCGGCGACCAATGCCGTCGGCAACTCCATCGCCTCTGCCGTGGTCGCCAAATGGGAAGGCGAACTGCTGCCCGAAGACGAGGCCGAAGCCTATGCCCGGCAACTGGACGCGCAGGCCCAGGCCAGCCTGGAAGTGGTGCAAGTCCAGCAAGCGTGACAGGCCGCGCCCTGACGGGCGCGGTTTTTCCGCCGCAATCACCGCAAAGGAAAGATCATGAGCATCAAGAAAACGTTCGCCCGCGCCTGCACTTCCCTGGCGCTCTGCCTGGCGCTGCTGCCTTGCACACAGCCGGCAGCGGCCCAGGCGTCCCACGAATTGACCGGGACGCTGGCCAAGGTGCACAGCAGCGGGAAAATCACCCTGGGGGTTCGTGAGTTCTCCATTCCCTTCTCCTACCTTTCGGCGCACGATGAGCCGATCGGCTATTCGGTCGACCTGTGCCGTGCCATTGTCGAGGCAATCAGCGCAGAGGTCGGACGCGAGCTTGGCATCGAATGGAAGCTGGTCACCTCGGCCTCACGGATGGACATGCTGACTTCCGGCAGAATTGATCTGGAGTGCGGCTCGACGACCAACAACGCCGAGCGCGGCAAACGCGTCGCCTTTTCCCCGATCATCTTCATTGCCGGTACCAAGCTGATGGTTAAACGCAACTCCCCGATCAAATCCTTCCGCGACCTGAAGAACAAGGTGGTCGCCGTGACGGCGGGCACGACCAACGAAAAAACCATGCAGGATCTGCAAAGGAAATTCGGCCTCAATTTTGGTCTGGCTGTTGGCAGGGATCACGAAGACTCGCTGGCGCTGCTGCTCGACAACAAGGCCCATGCGTTTGCCACGGATGATGTCCTCCTCAACAGCATGATCGTCCGGCGCAAGCTGCAAAAGGATTACAAGGTGGTCGGCGAATTCCTGAGTTACGACCCCTACGGCATCATGTTCCGCAAGGACGATCCCGCCCTGGCGCGCGTGGTCAACGCAACCCTCCACAGCATGGGCAAGGAAGGAGAACTGGAGCGTATCTACAACCGATGGTTCATGCGGCGCCTGCCCTCC
>CAYMYD010000343.1:0-2425 GCA_964394535.1 uncultured Propionivibrio sp.
GCCGCCTGCAAAAAAAGTATTCCGCCGTATCCGTAATGACGCGCCGCGTCCGGCAACGCCGCCACCGGCCCCGGCACTCGCGGCTGATTCGCTGGGCTGGAGCCTGTTGCTGGCGGCACGGGTGATTGCCGCCGTGCAGGAGGGGAAAAGCCTGACGGAAGCCATGACTTTGCTTGGCAAAGAAGCACCCCCCGCACGAGCAGCGGCGCAGGATGTGATTTACGGTGTATTGCGTGCCTGCGGGCGCGGTGAATTCCTCCTCGGGCAACTGATGGAGAAGCCCCTGACGCACCTGCCGACGCAGGCCTTGCTGCTGGCCGCCCTGTACCGCCTGGAAACCCGCAAGGATTCACACCATACCGTCGTCGATCAGGCGGTGATCGCTGCCGGCGAACTGGCTGGCGGTGTTTTCAAGGGCGTGGTGAACGGCGTGCTGCGCAATTTTCTGCGCCGGCGTGAAAACCTGCTGGCGGCGCTGGCCAAGGACGAGGTGGCGAGTCGGCAACATCCGGCCTGGTGGCTGAGTCGCCTGCAGCGGGCGTATCCGCAGGACTGGGCCGCAATCGTTGCTGCCGGGAACAGTGCGCCACCGATGAGCCTGCGCGTCAATCGCCGCCGCCTCGGCGTGGCGGATTATCTGCTGCGCCTGGGGGCGGCAGGCATGAGTGCACACCCACTTGGCAGCAACGGGCTGATGCTCGATCAGGCGGTGAGCGTCGATGCGCTACCGGGTTTCCGCGAAGGGCTGGTGTCGGTGCAGGACATCGGCGCACAACGTGCCGCCGAGCTGCTGGCCGTGCAGGACGGGATGCGCGTCCTCGACGCCTGCGCCGCCCCCGGCGGCAAAACCGCGCATCTGCTCGAACTGGCTGATCTCGACCTGCTGGCCGTTGAACTTGACGCCGGGCGCGCCACGCGGATCAGCGAAAACCTCGAACGCCTGCAACTTGCGGCGCGTGTCTGCGTCGGCGACAGCAGCGCGCCCGCGACCTGGTGGGACGGCCGTCCCTTCGACGCGATTCTGGCCGATGTGCCGTGCTCGGCCTCCGGCGTGGTGCGCCGTCATCCGGACATCAAGTATTTGCGCCGCGAGAGCGACATCCGCCGTTTCGCCGCAACACAGGCGGCCATTCTCGATGCTCTCTGGCCTTTGCTCAAGGTCGGCGGTAAGCTGCTGTACGCGACCTGCTCGGTCTTCGCCGAAGAAAATGCCGGGCAGGTCGATGCATTTCTGTTCCGCCAGTCTGATGCCGTGCGATTGACGCAGGAGCAATGGCTGCCAGGCAAGGAAAACGATGGCTTTTATTACGCTCTGCTGGCCAAAGGCGAAGGACAGCGTGAAAGCTGAAACATGAAAGGTGCAAGGTGAAAGATCAGGCGCTTCGCGCTGTGGAAAGGGTAAACCAATCCCGGTACGACCGTTACCGGCAGGGTTTTTCCCGTTCCACCTTTCACTTTTCACTTTTCACGGCATTCCTCGCCCTGTTCCTGCTGGCCGGGGCAGCGCAGGCCGCCGAGATCAGCGTGCGCAATCCCCGGCTCAAGGCCAATGAAGCGGGTTACAGCCTGTCGGCCAATTTCAGCATTACTTTCAACCGGCGTCTTGAGGACGTGGTGAACAAGGGCGTGATGCTTTATTTTGTCGCTGATTTCGAGTTGCAACGGCCGCGCTGGTACTGGCTCGACGAGCAGGTCGCCAGCGTGAGCCGGACTTTCCAGTTGTCCTACCACGCCCTGACGCGCCAGTATCGGCTGTCGTCGGGGCCGCTGCACCAGAGCTTTGCCTCGCTCGATGAAGCAGTCGGCGCGATGTCGCAGTTGCGCGGCTGGCAGGTTATCGACAACAAGGAGGCCATCCACGAGGATCGGGTCTATCAGGCGGCTCTGCGCTTGCGCCTGGATCTCACGCAAATGCCCAAGACCTTTCAGGTCAGCGCGCTGTCGAGCCGCGACTGGACGCTGGCTTCGGACTGGCTGCGCTGGCGCTTCGTGCCACAGGAAGCGAGCACGCCTGCTGAAGCGGGTGCTGCCAAACCCCAGGGAACGGAAGACGGCACGATGCCCGGCCTGAAGAGCACGGCGACGCCACCGCTGTCGGCAAGCCCGACTACGGAGAATGCACCATGAGGACGCTGGTCATCGTCGCCGCGTCTTTCGGTGGCATCCTGCTCTTTCTGCTGGCGTCGGCCAGCGCCAATACCGCGCTGTTTGCCCGCCACTATCCCTGGCTGCTGGCGCTCAACGCCATCGTTGCGCTGTCGCTCTTTGTTCTGATCGTCTGGCAGGTGCGCGGCCTGTGGCAGGAGCATCACGCCAAGGTGTTCGGCTCGCGCCTGAAGCTGCGGCTGATGCTGATGTTCGGCCTGATGGCGGTGCTGCCGGGGGTGCTGATTTACGCCGTGTCGGTGCAGTTCGTCACCAAGAG
>CAYMYD010000344.1:0-2423 GCA_964394535.1 uncultured Propionivibrio sp.
GCGTGTTTTTAAGTGGCCTCGCCCTGGTCACGGTGGCCAGCGCCGCCATGTATTTTTTCCCTCTGGTCGGGATGATTCTTTTGTTGCGCTTCATTCATGGCCTGGGATGGGGGGTTGCCACCACGGCGTCTTCTACCGTGGCAGCCGACTATATTCCCAAGGCACGTTTTGGCGAGGGCATGGGCTACTTCAGCCTGGCCGCCAGCATGGCCATGGCGATTTCCCCGGCGATTGCCCTCTCCCTGCGTGCCGGGCCGATGTTCATCCTGGCCACGGCGTTCATGGTCGGCTCGACGTTGCTGGCGCTTTTCCTGCAATACCGGCCTGTTGCGCCGCCAAGCGGCGGGCCGACTTCGCGCAACCCTTACGAAAAGGCGGCCATCCCGCCGGCAGTGGTGATGTTTCTGGTCAATACGGCCTACGGGGCGGTAGTGACGTTTCTGGCCATCTACGCGGCCCAGCGCGGCATCGGCAATATCGGGCCTTATTTCACCGTCTATGCCGTCGTGATGATGATCACGCGACCCAATATCGGCAAGCTGGTGGACAGAAAAGGGCAAAAGGCGGCGCTTTTTCCCGGGCTGGCCTTTCTGGTGGCTGCCATGCTGCTGCTTTCACAATCGACCAGTCTGCCGATGTTTCTGGCCAGCGCCGTGCTCTACGGCATCGGTCAGGGCGCGGTGCACACCAGTGCCCAGACCCTGGCCATCCTGAATGCGCCAAAAAACCGCGTGGGCGCGGCCAACGCCACCTTTTCCACAGGGTTTGACGCCGGGATCGGCTTCGGCGCGGTGCTCGCCGGTTTTCTGGTCGGCCTGTTTGATTACTCAGGCATGTTTCTTTGTCTGGCGGCATGCCCGGTTCTGGCGCTGCTGTTTTTCCTGCAGCGGCCAGAAAGTCGGACTGGCTGTTGATTACCGCTCAGGCGAAAAGCTCGAATTTTGCCGGTGTGAGCTGCCACTGTTCGCTCAGGGCGGCGAGTGACAGGCTCGCCAGTCGTCCGGCAGCGCGATAGAAAGGACTCTGCGCCGTCGCTTCCTCGAAGCGTTCGAGAAAGCGCCCGCTCCACGGCAGCAAATGCGTCGAGAGAAATTCCGGCATGAGCGCTTCGCGGCCGCTTTCGCACAGAATCGCGCCGATGGCGCAGACAAGGCCAAAATGGTCGGGCGGTTCGTTTTGCCCGCTCACGAATTCGATTTCGTGCACCTTGCAGAAATTGGCGAGATCGACCGTCGTTTCACCGAAGAGACAGTTTTCCCGGTCGAGATACACAGAACCCCAGGGCGGTGCGGGCAGCGCATCCGGGCCGATAAAAAGGCGCTGGTGTTCGGCGGCAAGCGTCGGCGAGGCCGCACCGGCGGCAAAGTCCCCGGCAATGGCAGCAAGTGCTGCCGGGTCCCCCCAGGGCCATTCCTCGGCGAGTTGCTCCCCGGCAAGATAGGCAGTCAGGCTGTCCATGCCCGCATCGTGCGGCGAGCGGTAAAAAAGTGCGCCCAGAACGCGGAACGCGTGGGCAATCGTCTCGGGATTTTCGGTCATTGGGGTTCTAAAAAACGATCTTTCAAAATGGGGGAACAACGCACGGCCGGGAAAGGCTTGTTGCTGCCTTTCCCGGCCGGCCCGGCTTACACTTCTTTCGGATTAGCGATGAAGCCGTCACGATCACCCTGCGGACGGGTATTCCGCCCCGGCATGATGGACAGGCAGGGACGGGTGAGGTGCGCAGGCTTCAGGGGCGCGACTTCGGAGAGGCTGCCGTACTTCTTGCGCAGCGCGTCGATCGGCAGGAAATCGAGTGCGCGCAGCGGGCAGGCCTCGACGCAGACCGGCTTCTTGCCTTCGCTTACCCGGTCACGACAACCGTCACATTTCAGCATGGCACTGGCGGCGGCGCTGTATTGCGGTGCGCCGTAAGGGCAGGCCTTCTGGCAAGCCCTGCAGCCTATGCACTTCTCGGCATCAATGACGACGAAGCCGTTGGCATCCTTGGTGATCGCCTTTTCCGGGCAAACCGGGATGCAGGCCGGGTCCTCGCAGTGATTGCAGGCCATCGAAACGTAGTAGGCAAAAACATCGGGCCGCCAGGTTTCGCCCTCTTTTTTCCAGTTGCCGCCGGTGTATTCATAAACCCGACGGAAATTCTGGTTGGGGCCAAGCTCCTTGTAGTCCTTGCACGCCAGCGTGCAGGTCTTGCATCCCGTACAACGCGAGATGTCGATGAAAAATCCGTATTGCTTCATGAAATTCTCCCCTCTTCAAACGTGAGTGTCAGCGCTGCGCTCAGACCTTTTTGATTTCCACCAGATTGGTGTGCTGTGGATTGCCCTTGGCCAGCGGCGACGGGCGTTGTGAGGTCAGCGTGTTGATGTTGGCACCGAGGTCTACGCCGTTTTTGTCCGGCTCATACCAGGCACCCTGCGGCA
>CAYMYD010000345.1:0-2401 GCA_964394535.1 uncultured Propionivibrio sp.
GTTTGGTAGTTGGCGGCAACGGTTCCGGCGACGGCAGAGAGCGCAATGCCTGCGGCGGCCGCATCAGCATCTCGGGCGGGCTCGGGCAGTTCACCGGCGGCGGCAGCGTCGTGCAGGCGCACAAAGCCACGGTTGATAGCGCAAGAAGCATCGGCTTGAACGGGCACATAGACGGGAACCTCCTGAATGATGGTTTTGCCTTTTTCGCGGACGATGCGAACGCGGTCGACGTACTGGGTCACGACTTTCACCGTTGCTTCGGCCTGTTTCTGCCGAAGCGCCACGACTTGCAGGGTTTGTTGCTGGACGGCGGCATCCCATTGGGCCTGAACGTGTGCGGCCCCCTTGACCCAGCCGAAGCCGAGCAGGGCGACGGCCAGGGCGATCAGGGCCAGCAGCCGGTACGGCCAGGCAATCAGCGTCATGGCGCGCCCTCCCCAAGACACTGGCGATACTCGGCCTCCCGACGCTTGACCAAACCACCGCACAAACGTCTGTTCTCCGGCAACGCACAGTCCTTGCCCTGAAAGAAGCGCCAGCGCAGCAGTTCATCACACGCCCCCTTGAAATCCCCGAGGTTGAGCTTTTTCACCAGCGTGGATTGGCAGAAGGCACGACGACCGACGTTGTAGGCAAAGCTCACATAAGCGTCGTACTCGTTTTGCGTCAGCGGCACGGTCACACAGGTTTTGATTGCTCCCTCGAACTGCTGCACATCGACGAGCGCCCGGGCCAGTGCCTTTGGCGGCGTGGTGGTGTCGCCCAGCTTCACCCCGGCCGTCGTGCCAAAGCCAATGGTCGGCACATCCCCGTGGACGGGAATGATGGCGCGGTCGGAATAACCCTCGTGCAGCACGATGCCGACCAGCGCAGCGGCGGACAGACTGAGCGCCGCAAGGCTTCGACGCGGCGGAATCATGGCTTCCCCTCCGGCTGCGCCATCAACCGGGTCAGTGTCGCGCCGACGCTGGCAACGAAAGCCAATAGCACGAACAAGCCACGCGGCAACTGCTCGCCGAGCATCGGCACTACGACTTCCGTTGCCGTAAATAGCGCGGCAAGGAGAGAAAAACGGATACTCCAGGCACGACGGGCAATTTTCCGCCAGTCGTCGAGCAGACGGAATTGATAGAAATCCTTCATTGCGTCCCTCCAAACAGTTTGATCTTGAGCAGGGTTCCGGCCAGCAAAGCCATGACCAGACCGGTCACGACCATCCGGATGAGCGTCAGCCCGGCCGTGCGCTTGGCCGCGTTGTAGGCATCGAGCAAACTGCGCAACTCACGGATGTCGTGCGCCGCTTCCGGCCCGTCGAGCCCCACTTCCGCCAGCGCATGACGCGCCCCGCGTTCGGCGGCGCGCTCCAGCATCGCCTCGAATTCCTCCTGCGGCAGACTTACTGTTCTGCGCCGTTCTATCGGTGCGCTTTCCATCTTTTTCTCCTCTATAAATAAAAAAACCGCCGTGGAGGCGGGTTTTTGTGGGGCGGGATGATTGGTGTCAGAGCGCGATGCCAGCACTCCAGCCCGTCGCTTTATAGACAGCGAGCACGGATTCGTCCTCGATGAAACAGAGCCAGCCGATCTTTGGCGGATAAAACACCCAGTTTCCAGCCAGGCACACGGCGATCTGGCCGGTTTTGCCCGCCCACGCGCCGCTTGCCGAAGCCGGGACGAGGTAACGTTCCCCATCTGCCGGATTACTCGGCGGTGTCGCCAGATCGCGATCCTTGACCGACAGTCCGAGCACCGCGCCGAGCCGTTTCAGATTGCTGTCCATTCCCTCATGCCAGCCGGACTCGCCAAGCGTCCAGCCATAGCTGAGGCCAAGATTGGGATCAACACTTGCCATCACGCTCCTCCATAGGTCTTGCCATAGTTAAGGCCGTAACCGGCCCGTTCGACGCTTCGCGTCTGCTTCTGCCAACTCGTGACGCCATCACGCACCGCTTCGATTTCGATCCTGAGTTTGCCGTTGATGCGCCCAAAGCCACTCTCGGCGGATTCATCGGCCAGGGCATAAACCCAACTGGCCGATGTCAGCCCCGTGACGGTTTTTTGCAGCGCATTGTTCTCGTTGTAGCAGCGCACCGTGTAGGTGACACCGGCTTCCGGCCCGATGTGGCCTTCCGTCTGGCTCACCAGATACGCGGTCTGCTGCATCCGGTCACGGTGCGCCCAGGAGATTGATAACGCACCGACGATGACTTTCGGCCATGCGCTGCCATTCACTTTCACATTCCCCGGCGGATAAGGCCGGCTCATGCGGTTGGCAAAGGTATGGCTATCCGCCGATGTCGCCGATTCCGCTAGTCGCCCTTGTCCCGTCGAGGGCAGGAGCTTCACCCGAACGCTTTCGCCGGAGAGATATTGCTCGGTGATCAGCGCTTCGACCCCTTCGG
>CAYMYD010000346.1:0-2380 GCA_964394535.1 uncultured Propionivibrio sp.
TGCCGTGCGGCAGATCACCGAGCGCCACCTGGACGATGAACGAGGTGATCGTCGCCCCCGGCTCGGTCGGATTGAAAGTGAGATTGGGCTGCATGCCGGCGGCCACGGCGAGAATCATCGTTTCGCCGACCGCGCGCGAAACCCCGAGGATATAGGCCGAAGCAATACCGGAAATCGCCGAAGGCACGACCACACGCAGCGAAGTTTGCAGGCGCGTTGCCCCGGTCGCGTAGGAGCCTTCGCGCAGCGCCATCGGCACGGCGCGCATGGCGTCTTCCGACAGAGAGGCGACGTAAGGAATGATCATGATGCCCATGACGATACCAGCCGACAACAGGTTGAAGCCCGGCAGTTCGGGAAACAGCACTTGCAGCATCGGTGTCAGGAACAGCAGGGCAAAGTAACCGTAGATGATCGTCGGAATGCCGCCCAGGAGTTCCAGGAAAGGCTTGGCGATTTCGCGCACGGCAAATGGCGCGAATTCCGAAAGGTAGATGGCGATGATTGTCCCCAGCGGAATGGCTACCAGCAGCGCCACGGCTGAACTGGTGATCGTGCCGGAGAGCAACACCATGATGCCGTAATGAGCGTCGTCAAACAGCGGCGTCCATTGCGTGTCAGTCAGGAAATCATAGAGCGGCACGTGCTGGAAAAAGTGCCAGGATTCACTGACCAGGATATAAACGATGGCAGTGGTGGTAAAAACGGAAACAAACGCGGCAAGAAAAAGCACGGCTTCGATCAGCCTTTCCTTGACATGGCGCGTGTAGTCTTTTTTTAAGCGATCACTGGGCTGGGACATGGGCGGATGGGGATGAGTGAAACATGAAATGTGAAACGTGAAATGTGGAAAGCTGACCGGGCTTCACCCCGGTGCATGAAAGGGAAACTGCGGAAGCCTTGGTGCATGCGCCCCGGGTTTCACCTTTCACTTTTCACATTTCACGGCTTTCGTCTTACTTTGCTTCCAGCTTCATCAGCTCTTCAATGGTCAGGCCGACCTTGTTCTCGCCACCGAACTTGGTGCCGACGGCGCGCTTGCCAAAATGCTCCAGATTGTAGGCATAGGCCTTGGACGGCAGGGCGACGTACTTCACTTCCTTGCACAGTTTTTCGCCGTGCTTCATGTAGTACTCGACGAACTCCTTGACTTCAGGACGCTCGGCGGCCTTGGCATTGACGTAGATGAAGATCGGACGGGCCAGCGGCTGATAGGTGCCATTGACCACGGTTTCCATCGACGGCGCGACCGGGCTCTTGCCGGTTGCCGCAACCGACACGGCTGCCAGTTTGTCCTTGTTCTCGACGTAGTAGGCAAAACCGAAGTAGCCCAGACCGCCGATGTCACGCGAGACGCCCTGCACCAGCACGTTGTCGTCTTCGGACGCGGTGAAGTCGCCACGGGTGGCCTTGGACTTGCCGTTGATCGCCTCGGTGAAGTATTCAAACGTACCGGAATCCGCGCCCGGGCCGTAGAGCTTGATCGGACGATCCGGCCAGGCCGGATTGACCTGCTTCCAGGAAGTGATCTTGCCTTGCGCGGCCGGTTCCCAGATCGCCTTCAGTTCGGCGGCGGTCATCGTCTTCGCCCAGTCGTTCTTCGGGTGGATGACGACGGTCAGCGCGTCGTAGGCGACGGGCATCTCGATGTATTCGATCCCGGCGGCCTTGCAGTCTTCCATTTCCTTCTTGGTGATCGGGCGCGAGGCGTCGGAAATATCCGTTTCGCCACGGCAGAATTTCTTGAAGCCGCCGCCGGTACCGGAAATGCCGACCGTCACGCGAACCGCGTTCTTCTTCGACTTCTGGAAATCTTCCGCCACCGCTTCGGTGATCGGATAAACGGTCGAGGAACCATCAACCTTGACCAGCGCCTGCGCGTGGCTCAAACCGGAAACAGACAGGGCGGCAACGCCCAGCGACGCAGCAAGTGCGAAATTTGCAATTTTCATCGAACATTCTCCTTGAATAGGCACAACAATCAGGTGCAACAATTCAAGTTTAGGGAGCGAATGTTACGTTGTTGTTACAAATTTCCTGATGAGATGTCACTCCACGGCCTCGCGCACCGCCGTGGCCAGCTGCTCGGCACAGGACCTGACCAGCGCGGCGTCCTTGCCTTCAACCATGACCCGGAGCAGCGGTTCGGTCCCCGAGGGGCGCAGCAGGACGCGGCCCTCGCCCGCCAGACGGTTTTCGACCGCCTGACGTGACGTGGCAATCAGCGGACTGCCCTGCCAGTCGAAGCCTTTGGACAGCGGCACGTTGATCAATACCTGCGGGTAGAGTTTCAGACTGCCGAGCAGGCTGGCGAGATCGCCGCCTTCCTCGCGCAGCGCGGTCAGCACCTGCAGGGCGGAAATGATGCCATCGCCGGTGG
>CAYMYD010000347.1:0-2357 GCA_964394535.1 uncultured Propionivibrio sp.
TTGCACAGCATTCGCCAGCCAGGTGGCGAGCACGTCGTCGGCATCCAGCTTGCGCAGTTTCTCGATGATCTCGGCAGCGGTCGGCGCCTTCGGTTTCTTCCACGGATTTGACCAGCCACCGCGCTCGGCCTTGGCGAACACGGCACGGTAGTCGGTGCGGCTCGGATTGAACCCCGGCCACTTCGCTTCCATGTCCTGATTGCCATCGAAAAAGCTGGCGTCGAAGGCCAACCATTTAAGCCACAGGGATTGGGCTTCATCCTCGCGGCCGACTTCGGCCAGGCTCTTGAGCGCTTCGCCCACGGCGACGCAAACGACGTAATCGCTTGCGTCAATCCAGGGCGCCCCGGTTGCCGGGTTAATCCCCAGGGCTGAGCGCAGGTGCTCGATGGTTTCGTCTGTAACAGCCTGCAGCGCTGCCTCGCGGTCAAGGTCGATGCTTTCCGCATCCACGGCAGGCTTTACGCTCGGCCGTTTTTCCTCGGCTGGGTAGGTTTCGCGCAGCACCAGACTGAGGTCGACAGGCTCGCCCTGAACATGCCGGACGCGGTACGGTACTCCCTGCACCCGGCCGTAGTAGTACGTTTGGCTCGCGGTGAAACTCTCGCGCGACAGGATGCCGCCCACGGCATCATTCAGCATCGCTACCATCCTGCGCCGGTCGGCCGCCGTATGGGCTTGTGAAAGCGGCGCCAGGACGCGCCAGCGCGGGCGCTCGTCGGTATGTCTCGGGCTGGTGTAAATCAGTGCCTCGACCCCATGAATGGCCAACATATCACCGGCACGTTCGACACTGACCTCTTCGCCGTCGTAGTCGCCCTCTACCCCATAGATGGACAACAAGTTGTCGTCGTGGCGTAGTGCTCCCTTGTCTGTTCGCTTATCGCCGAAGGTCGCTAACTTGATAAGTGGGCATTGGTGCTTGCTCGGGTGCGCGTTTGGTGATTGCAGAACCTTTACAATCTCGCCCCAGGTTGCGCGGTGCTGCTTTACCTGAGTGGCGCTGGTGTCCGGGAAGATGCTGAATTCGATGGGCAGCGATGCACATCCCGCGCCTTCGGTCTTGGTAGTCTCGCAGTTCGTCATATGGTTTTCTTCGTGCGCCTCGCTCGCAGTTGCGGCCGGGGCGTTTTCTTTTTCGGCGTTCGACAAAGGGCGGTTCATTGCTTGCCCCCTTTGCGTTTCTCGATCCAGGCGTCGACCTCAGATTCAATGAACATCACACGCCGTGGCGTGATCCGCACCGGTTGAACGAACTCACCACGCTTCACCATCCGCTCGACGGTTCTGCGGCATGGTGGCTTGTTGGCATCCAGCTTGTGCCGGGTCGCCTCATAGTTGATTAGTTTCACTGCATACTCCTTGGGCATGGCGCGCGGTGTCGCGCTCTGTCGCACAGTGTCGCGTCGTGTCGCTTGAGTACGTGCACCACAGTTCGCCGACCGCCCAATGCCTCAAAGTCAGTGCAGGTTCAGCGATGGCGGGGTTTGCTCTTGATCGCCATCGCTGGCAAACAGAAGCGCGGTGGCCTGGCCGATTCCATCGCTGATTTCGGTGGCACGTATGGCGGCCCCGGCTTCTTTGCCCGACCACTTCCCCCGCCCGAGTTCATCACCGAATTCGAGAAGCTGACGGCGCGTCTCGACGAGTAGCTGCTCGGCCTTGCGAAGGGTGTTCATGCTGCCGCCTGGCGCACGGGATTCCACTTGCGCAGCAGGATGTCCGGCCCCGAGGCGGCGGCGATAGCCTTGGCTCGGCGATCTTCCAACCATGCGTCGATTTCATCCTCGAACCAGACGGCGCAACGCGGTGTCAGCAGGAAATGGCGGGGAAAGTCGCCGGCCCTTTCCAAGCGGAAAATTGACGCCTGAGAAAGGCCGGTTTTGTGAATCACCTGGGCGCGGCGCAGGGTGCGGCGGTTCTTGTGTTCCATGTCGTTTCCTGAATAGTTATTGAACGATATGAATAGTTAGCCACCGCGCTAACAAAGTCGTCCGGGGGATTTGTTGCACATTCCCTGGACGTAAAGACCTGGATTGCCCCGGCCTCTCTATTTCCGCTTGCTGCGGATGTACTCGATTTTCCGCTTGATCTGGTGAGGCTTGGCTTTGCCAACATCCACAACCAAGTCGGCAACCACGGCCAACTCAGCGGCGGTTATGTCAGGGTGACGTTCCGCCAGTTCCCGAAGTTGCCAGTTGGCGTCGACACGCCCTTCCAGGCCCAGCGCCGCACGTGCCAATTCGGCGCGCCGGTTTGCCGGAGTTTCGGGGTTCAGCACCTTGGCGGCCACATGCTTGGCAACATCGCGCGCCCAGGCCGCCGTAATGGCGTCATCGGCTTTGCCCTCGGCAATG
>CAYMYD010000348.1:0-2356 GCA_964394535.1 uncultured Propionivibrio sp.
GCGAAGCAGAAGCGGATCAGTTTTTGATCGAATCCGTTGCCGTAAAAGGCGGATAGCGGAATCGCCGCCACGCCAATTTCGGTCGTCAGCCATTGGCAAAAATCAGCCTCACTCAACGCGCGTTCGGGTACGCCCACTGACGAAAAGTCCACGCACTGAAAATAGCTTCCTTCCCCCGGCAACACCTTGAACCGGGTTCCGGCCAGTCCTGCCCGGAACAGGTCGCGCTTGCGCTGGTAAAAGGCCGGCAGGTTCAGATAGGCGCTTGCATCGGCCATATAGGTCGCAAGCCCGTACTGCATCGGCGTATTGACGGAAAATACGTTGAACTGATGCACTTTGCGGAACTCGGCCATCAGCGGCGCCGGTGCGGCGACGTGGGCGATTTTCCACCCGGTGACATGGTAAGTCTTGCCAAAACTGGAAATGACAAACGCCCTTGCTGCCAGCGCGGGGAAACGGGCAGCGCTCTGGTGTTCAAGCCCGTCAAACACCATATGCTCATAGACCTCGTCGCTGATCAGCAGGATATTGGTCGGGGCCAGAATTTCCTGAAGCTTGAGCATTTCAGCGGCTGACCAGACGGCGCAGCCGGGATTATGGGGTGAGTTAACCAGAATCGCCCGGGTTCTGGGCGTGATGGCGCGGGCAATTTTGTCAAAATCAGGCCGGAAGTTGGCTGTCTGCCCGGGGACCCCCAAAGGCACGCGTACCGGAATGCCGCCCGCCAGCTCGATACCCGGGACATAACTGTCGTAACAGGGGTCGAGCACAATCACTTCGTCCCCCGGATGCACGACGGCAAGAAGGGCCGTCAGGATGGCCTGCGTCGCCCCCGCGGTAATGGTGATTTCCGTCTCGGCAGAATAGTCGTGACCATAGAGCGTATGAATTTTTGTCGCAACCGCCTGACGCAAAGGCGCGATGCCCGCCATGGGCGGATACTGGTTCTGCCCGGAACTCATGGCCGAGGTAACCGCGCTGACCAGCCTGGGATCACAATCAAAATCAGGGAAGCCCTGCCCCAGGTTGACCGCGCCATGTCGGGCTGCCAGCGCCGACATTACCGTAAATATGGTGGTGCCCACCGCTGGCAGTTTCGTTTCCAGGCTCGGCGTTACGGGTTCAAAGTTCATCGCCCTGCTCCCTATTTCATTCATGACTGATCCAACGACTTTACGTCCCGTGTTGTTCGTGATTTCATGTTAGCAGTTTTTGCCATTGATGAGATTTCGCCGTCAGACCCAAAGCCCATCAACAGAGCACGGCACCGCCAAGGAGACGAAAATGCACTGCAGCGCACTGGCAAAAAACAGTTTCTTCTCCGCCAAAACAGGCGTCGAAGCACGTCATATCATCCGGGCTGGCGCCTGGACTGGTCACACCAGCGGCGTCGCACCCGATTTTGTCCAGGCAAACATTGTCATCCTGCCTGAAAAGCTGGCCAATGACTTTCTGCGTTTCTGCCAGCGCAACCCCAAACCCTGTCCGCTGCTTGCCGTATCCGAGCCGGGCAATCCCGGCCTGCCCCGACTGGGCGCAGACCTCGACATCCGCACCGATGTCCCGAGTTATCGCGTCTGGCACGATGGCCGACAAACCGAGGAATGCACCGACATTTCGGCGCTGTGGCGTGACGATCTGGTCACTTTTGCCATTGGCTGCTCCTTTTCCTTCGAGCAGTCCCTGATGGATGCCGGCATCCCCTTGCGTCATGTTCAGCGATGCTTGAATGTCGCCATGTACAAGACCAATATCGCCACCGTCCCCGCTGGCCCCTTCCATGGCCCGATGGTGGTTTCGATGCGTCCGATGAGTCCGGCCAATGCCATCCGGGCAGTACAGGTGACAGCGCAAGTCCCTGCCGTACATGGTGCACCGGTACACCTTGGTGATCCGTTGCTGATCGGCATTGCCGACATTAACGTGCCTGACTTTGGCGATCCGGTTGAAATCGCACCAGGCGAAATGCCCGTCTATTGGGCTTGCGGTGTCACGCCACAAGCGGTCGTCATGGAAGCCAAACCTGATTTTTGCATCACGCATTCTCCGGGTTGCATGCTAGTGACCGATCTTTTGAACAGAGAGCTGGCATTTTCGTAACAAAAACGGAGAAGACAAGATGAAAAGTGCCTTGGCAGATGCGCCGCGACTTCTTCCGCTTGGCGACTCGGCCTGGAGCATCGAGTTTGGAACACGCATCGATCCGGCATTGCATGCCCGCGTTCTCGGCCTTGCACAAGCGCTCAATACGGCCCGTCTGTGCGATGCGAGCGAATGGTCGGGCATCGTCGATATTGTCCCCACCTTCCGTTCACTCACCGTGCACTACGACCCCCTGCGCGTGGAAGGAGAG
>CAYMYD010000349.1:0-2354 GCA_964394535.1 uncultured Propionivibrio sp.
TCGGCTTCGATCCGCTTCAGCCCGAGCGTTTCCAGCAGACGCCCCATCCCGGCATAGCTGCGCAGATAGGCGATGCCCAGATCGGCGTCGGCGTTGACCTGGGTGCGGCGTGCGTCGAAGTATTCGTTCTGCGTATTGAGCAGATCGAGCAGGGTGCGCTGGCCGATATTGAACTGGTCACGGTAAGCGGCACGGGTTTTCTCGACCAGGCTGACCTGACTGATGATGAACGGCAGCTGCTCGTTCAGCCGTTTGGTTTCGTTGTAGGCAATCGACAGGGTCTGGCGCATGTCGCGGCAGGCTTTTTCGCGCAGATCGAGCGCCATGTTCTTGCGTTCGCGGAACTGGCGGTTGCGCGCCGCGTCCGAACCGCCGTTGAACAGGTTGTAGTTGAGGCGCAGTTCGACACGGCTTTCATCGCGTGAGCCGTTGTCCTGATAGTTGCTGAAATGATCGCGGCGGGCAACGAGGTCAAGCCGGGGCATGAAGGCCGCACGGCGGGCTTCAAGATCATGCTGCGAGGCCTCGATGTTTTCCACGGCCGCACGCAAGGCCGGGTTGTGTTTCAGCGCATCGGCCAGCGCCGCTTCGGCACTGCCCGGCAAGGCCTTGGCCAGGGATTCGGCGGCCGGCATGTTTTTCGGTGGCTGTTCGCCGACAATGCGCACATAGCGTGCCGTCACGTCGTGCAGATTGGCGTAGGCGGTGGTCAGATTGACGTCAGCCAGCGACAGGCGGCTCGCCGCCTGATCGACGTCGACCCGCTTGCCAACGCCGGAATCGGCACGGCGGCGCAGTTGCTCGTAGGCCGCTTGGTGTTGCAGATAGTTTTCTTCGGCCAGTTGCGTCTGGGCGCGGAAACGCATGACATCGAGCCAGGCCCGCCCGGCTTCGAGGGCGGCGTTTTCCGAGGCGTCGAGCAATTCAAAATAGCGCACCAGCTTGGCGCGCCCCAGGCGCTTGACTTCGCTGGAGGTGGCAAAGCCGTCGAAAATCATCTGCCGCAGGCTCAGCGTCTGCTCGTTACCGTGATACGACTGATCGACCCGCGCCTTCTTCTGCTCGGTCGAAATCCGTCCCGTCCCGGCCGACAGATCGACCTTGGGAAAGAAACCGCCACGCGCCACGCCGACTTCCTCTTCCGCTTCGCGGAAGGCGTGCCAGCGAGCCTGCACATCCGGGCTTTTGACCACCGCTGCCTGCGCGGCATCCTTGAGGGACATGATCTCCTGCGCACTCGTCAGCGCAGGCAAAGTGAAAAACACGCCCAACAACAGCGACTGGCGGATAAAATTCATGCCTTCCGTTCCTTTTCCATTGATTCTGTTCGGTCAATCTTCTATAAGCAGATGTTAATCTTGGATTATATCTCTCTTTGAAGCGGGCTATCAGACAAGCATGCGCCTTTCGTCCCACATTTTCTGCCGGTTGTCTGTTTTTCTGCTCGGACTAAGCGCTTTCCTGGCAATTGCCGCGCTTGATCCGGCAGTCTTGCAGCAACAATTGGTCGCCCGCTACGGGCAGGAGCGTGTGCCCCTGCTCAAGAACTGGCTGGGCGCCATTCAGGCAGTCAAAACAAAAAGTGACGAAGTCCGTTTACGGCAGATCAACGACTTTATTAACCAGCACATTCATTTCGAGGACGATATTTCGGTCTGGCAGCAGAGCGACTACTGGGCAACGCCGCTGGAAACCATCGGTCAGGGCCGTGGCGACTGCGAGGATTTCGCCATCATCAAATACGTTGCGCTGCGTGAAGCCGGCATTCCCACCAGCAAGCTGCGCCTGGTCTACGTCAAGGCCACGCTGGAAACGCGCAACGGGCCGATGCAGCAGGCGCACATGGTGCTTGCCTACTACCCGACGCCGAATGCCGAACCGCTGATTCTCGACAATCTCGAAAGCACCATCCGCCCCGCCACGCGGCGCAGCGACCTGCAACCGGTATTCAGTTTCAACAGCGAAGGCATCTTTGCCGGTGCGGCCGGCAAGGACAAAGCCACTGGCGGCGGCCTGGGCCGCCTGTCGCGCTGGGAAGACGCCCTGCGGCGCATTCGTGCCGAAGGATTTGAATGAGCGAAGCGAGGAATGAGGAGAGAAAGGTGAAACGTGAAATGTGGAAATTTACGCCTTTGGCGGCTTGCAGCCCCCCCTGTTTTTCAACGAGGCAGGGCAATCGCATGAATGCCATGCGCTTGCCAGTGAAGGGGGAAGAGGGAAGGGAGAAGGGTGCGCCTTGCCTGTTTTTTCGGCTTGTGCCTGGCAAAAACGCTGTTTGTATCCGCAGCATTATCGTCGGCAGACGGTTTTACCCTTCCCTCTTCTCCCTTCTCCCTTCCCGCAATCGCTTCATG
>CAYMYD010000350.1:0-2352 GCA_964394535.1 uncultured Propionivibrio sp.
TGGTCGAAAACGCTGCGATCGGGCGTGAGTTGTCGATGGTGTTTTCGGACGTCGATGCCGTCAGTCGCAGCTGCCATGGCAGCGAAACCATGGAAGATGCCACCCGTCTGTTGAGTGCTTCCATTGAGGAAATCTCCCGGAAAGTCAAGAACCAGGCCTTGGCCGAGTCGGCGGCGAACTTGTCGCTGGCAACGACTCGCCTGTTCTATGAGTGCACCCGGATCAACAAGGCCTTGGCCACTCTTCGCGACATTGATCGCCAGTTCCAGGATGAACTGGACAAACTGGAGATGCTGATCGGTCGTGCCATGATCGAACAGACCCTCGCAGGCAAAACGACGGAGCATCTGGATCAGGTCATGACCCTGGTCATGGGCTATCGTGAAACCGTGTTGCTTATTGCCCGGAAAATTGCCGAGCAAAGCCTGGATCACACGCTCAGGCGTTCACAGGGCGACACCATCAGGGCGCAAATCGAGGATCTGGCGCTGCGCTTGCAGACACTGACCGCGTCCACGCCGCGCATTGCCCAGGCCGGAAAGCACCTGACTCGTCTGATTGTTGACTATCGGGGGGAGGCAAAGCGTTTTGATATTGCCTTGCGCCAACTCGATGAAGCAATGGAGCAAAGCTATGCGGCCAAGGGAAGTGTGCTCGACAACCTGAACCGCCTGGACAAAAGCGCTTCCGGGCGGGTCGATCGCATCAGCGCCGAACTCCAGAATACCGTCAAGGCGGCGGGTCGGCAGGTCATCTGGCTTTCCGTGCTGGTCGCCCTGCTGACACTGCTGACGGTGATATGGATCATCCGTCGCCATATCAATCAACCGCTCCGGCGGGTCATTCACTTGATTGACGACATCCGCGCGGGTCGAAGAGAGATTGCGCTTGTCAATCAGCAAAAGGACGAATGGGGGGCCATCAGTACGGCCTTGCTCAACATGTCGGTGGAGCTGGGGCGCTCTCAGGACATGCTCAAGAACATCATCAACACGGTACCCATACGCGTTTTCTGGAAAGACCGGGAGTTTCGCTATCTGGGTTGCAATCCGACGTTTGCCCGGGATGCCGGGAAGTCTGACCCGGCAGAAATCATCGGTATGGATGACTTTCAGATGCCATGGCGGGAACAGGCCGATCGCTTCCGTGCGGATGACCGGGAAGTGATGGAGTCAGGCGTAGGCAAGCTGTTTTACGAAGAGTGCATGACGACGCACGATGGCCGAAATGTCTGGCAGAACACTTCCAAAATACCGCTCAAGAATTCTGCCGATGAAACGGTCGGTGTGCTGGGCATCTATGAAGACATCACGCAGCGCAAGCAGGACGAGGCCGAGCTCCGGAAATATCAGGAACATCTGGAAGACCTGGTGCAGGAGCGCACCACGGCACTGTCAATTGCCAAGGAGATGGCGGAAGCGGCCAGTCGCTCGAAGAGCCTGTTCCTGGCCAACATGAGTCATGAAGTGCGCACCCCGATGAACGGTATCCTGGGCATGATCGAACTGGTGATCCGGCGAATCGAAGATCCCGTACAGAAAAAACAGTTGCAGAAGGCGCAAGTGTCGGCACAAAACCTGTTGCGCATCATCAATGACATCCTCGATATTTCGAAGATCGAGGCGGAACGGATGACACTGGAGAAAATGCGCTTCACGCTGGACGATGTACTCGATCACCTGACGAGCCTGATTTCCCAGAAGGCGTTGAACAAGGGGCTCGACCTGCACATGGAGATTCCGGCAGAACTCGGAAATTGCGGACTCATCGGGGATTCCTTGCGTTTGGAGCAGATCCTCCTGAACCTCGTCAGCAATGCGGTCAAATTTACCGAAAAAGGGTGTGTCACGCTCCATGTCCTGATGGTCGAGGAAACGGATTCGGAAAGGCTGTTACGCTTCGAAGTGCGGGATACGGGCATCGGTATTTCAGCGGAAGACCAGAAGCGGCTGTTTACCGCCTTTGAACAGGCCGACGGCTCAATGACCAGAAAGTATGGCGGTACCGGACTGGGACTGGCGATCAGCAAGCGGCTGGCGCAAATGATGGGCGGTACCATGGGGGTCGAGAGCGCAGTGGGGCAGGGCAGCACCTTCTGGTTTACAGTGCGCCTCGACAAGGCCGTCGACACGGTTTTGCAGGAAACGCTGAACGCCACCGAAAGCCCGGAGTCCCTGCTACGCAGAAAGTTTTCCGGCACCCGTGTCCTGTTGGTCGAGGACGAACCGATCAACCAGGAGGTTTCCCGTCACCTTCTGGAAGAAGTCGGTTTACAGGTCGACCTTGCCCAGGATGGCCTGCAGGCGCTGGAAATGGCGGGGCAAAACCGCTACGCACTGATCATGATGGATA
>CAYMYD010000351.1:0-2335 GCA_964394535.1 uncultured Propionivibrio sp.
GAAAACGTTGGTTTGGTGAAAGACAGGGCGAATCTTAACGTGAAATACAGTGCTTAGTGAAAGTCAGGCGGATTCGCCGGTTTTGGACGAAAGCCGCTTTAACAAATCCCTGTTGCGGTCCAATCCGGGGCTGGAGCGGTTACAATGGCGGCTTTGCAGTCTTGGGCTAATCCATTGAATTCTCCCGCTTTTTTTTCTGACCGAAAAGTTGTTTTCCTGCTTGCCACCTTCAGTTGCCTGTTATGGGGCAGCGCCTATCCGGCGATCAAAAGTGGTTATGCGATGTTCGGCATCGCTGCCGCAGATATTCCCTCCAAGATGGTTTTCGCCGGCTACCGCTTCTTTTTTGCCGGTCTGGTGCTGTTGCTGATTGCGGCCCTGATGGGGCGCCGAGGCGTCTGGCCGACCTGGGCGGCGCTTGGGCGCTATACCCTGCTCGGGCTGACGATGACTTCGTTCTCCTACGTCTTTTTCTATACCGGACTGGCCTATACGACGGGGGTCAAGGGGTCGATCATGAACGCGACCAGCACCTTCTTCAGTGTTCTGCTGGCGCACTTCATCTATCGCAATGACCGCCTGACGATGAACCGGAGCATCGGTTGCCTGATCGGTTTTCTGGGCGTGATGGTGGTCAATTTCAGCCGGGATCTGCTGGACTTTCACTTCACCCTGCGCGGCGAAGGTTTCGTGGTGATCGCCGCGCTGATTCAGGCGGGGGCTTTCATCTACAGCAAGAAGCTTGCACAGACGCTGGATTCCTTCGTGCTGACCGGTTATCAACTGGCGATTGGCGGCCTGGTGCTGGTGCTGGCGGGTTACGCTGTGGGCGGCGATCTACGTGGTTTTACCATCGCCTCGTCAGCCTTGATGGTGTACATGATCCTGCTCTCTTCGGTGGCCTTCCTGTTGTGGACGCTGCTGCTCAAATACAACCCGGTGGGGATGATCAGCGTCTTCAATTTTCTGATCCCGATCTTCGGAGCGCTGCTTTCGGCCCTTTTCCTCGGCGAAAGCATCATGGAACTGAAAAACCTGATCGCACTGAGCCTGGTCTGCTCCGGAATCTGGCTGGTAACCCGCGCCGTCCGCTGATGGCTGAGCTTGCCCTGTCTGAGAAGTGTCGTATTTCTGTCCTGTCGCTCTGTAGTAATTGATAACTGCTTGCAATTGATAGTAGCTATCATTACAATCCTGACGTAATTTCTGAGCATTGGCTCGGGAATGGTTTTTTCAATCAGGAGAATTCAGGAAATGAAATCAACACTTCGTTCGTCGCTTGCTGTTCTGTGTGCCTTGGGCTCTGTTTCAGCCTACGCACTGCAGCCTTTGAATACCGATGACACCGGGACGCAGGGTGCCGGTGGGAATCAGCTTGAGCTGTCCGTGGATAGCACACGTCTCCGTGAATCCGGTCAGTTCGGTCGCAGTGGTCGTGACCGTACGACGGAAACTGCGGTGACCTATACGCGTGGTATCACGGAAACACTGGACGTTTCGCTGGGGGTTCCCTATCTGCGCAACCGCCCGGGTCTGAAGGATCCGGGAACGGGTGAACACGACAAGAGCACCAGCGGCATGGGCAATACCTCGATCAGCGCCAAATGGCGTTTCTTCGATAACGAGGCGAGCGGAACGAGTCTTGCCATTGCGCCGGAAATTCTTATCCCGGTCAGCAGTTCGCGTCAGAAGGATGATCTGGGTGCTGGTCGCGTTTCCGGTGGGGTGGCCTTGCTGCTGACGCAGGAAGTGCCTTTCGGTGCGGTGCATGTCAACCTGGGTGTCGGCAAGGAGCGGATGCGCAGCCTGAAGAATGTTGAAAATCCAGGCGACCGTCAGTCGGCGCAAAGCAACCGGTCAACCAGTTTCTCGGTGGCCCCGGTGTGGGAAGTGACCGAAACCTTCCAGCTTGCCCTTGATGTGGGCGTCGAACGGGTAAAGGAAGGCAAGGTGAGGTATGAGGACGGCCTCGGTGGTGAAGATATAACGCGCAGCCTGTCGAGAACGAGCCGATTCGTTGGTGTGGGTGCGATGTGGACACCGCACAAGGATGTCGACCTGGCCCTTGGCTACTTCCGCAGCAAGATGAATGGCAGCAACAGCCACGCAGTAGCGACCGAAAAGGAAGACAGCATTCGCGCTGGCGTGACCTTCCGCTTCTAAGTCGGAAAGCAGCGTAAAACGCCGGAGGCACGGGGATTTTCCCCTGCCTCCGGCGTTTTTTGTGGAGCACAAGATGATCCGGAAGCGTGTCAGGAGCGCCTTGGGTGGAATAGTGATGTAGATACTGTGTACCCTGTCAAGCGACATGCAGCGTCTGATCGAAAGGTTTTCC
>CAYMYD010000352.1:0-2329 GCA_964394535.1 uncultured Propionivibrio sp.
GCGCGACTTCGGCACCACCGTGGCGCACGCCATCCCCAGCTACCTCGGGCGGCTCTTTGAAGTATTTGCCGAGGAAAAGCTCGATCCGCGCCGTGACACCCGGCTGCATACGCTGGTCATCGGGGCCGAGCCGCATACTGAGGAACACCGGCAGCGCATTCAGGAGATGTTTGGCGTCAAGGCCTACAACTCCTTCGGCCTCTCGGAAATGAACGGTCCCGGCGTGGCTTTCGAATGCACCGAGCAGAACGGCCTGCACGTCTGGGAGGATGCCTACATCGTTGAAATCATCGATCCGCACACCCTGCAACCGGTGCCGGATGGCGAAATCGGCGAGCTGGTGATGACCACACTCGACCGTCAGGCGATGCCGGTGATCCGCTATCGCACCCGTGACCTCACGCGCATCCTGCCCGGCCCCTGCCCGTGCGGACGCACCCATCGCCGCCTTGATCGCATCAGCGGACGCTCCGACGACATGTTCATCATCAAGGGCTGCAACGTTTTCCCGATGCAGGTCGAAGGCGTGCTGATGAAGCTGCCGGAAGTCGGCGAGGATTACCGCATCCTCCTCGACACCCTGGCCGATCAGGATGAAATGGTTGTCGAAGTCGAGGTCAAGAAAGACTGGTTCCGTGGCGACCTGACCCTGCTCGACCGCCTGCAACGCCGGATATCCAATCTCCTGCGCGACGAGATTCTGCTCCGTCCGCAGGTGAAGCTGGTCGAACCCGGCTCGATTCCCAAGGCCGAAGGCAAGGCCGTTCGCGTCTTTGACCGACGCAAGAAATGAACAAGGAGGCAACGACATGACCTGGCAGGTATCCCTGTTTCTTGAAAACAAGATCGGTCGCCTTGAAAAGGCGACTTCAGTGCTGCGCGACGCAGGCATCAATATCCGCTCGCTCTACCTCAACCACACCGCCAATGGCTGGGGCATCCTCAACATGGTCGTCTCGCAGCCCGAACTGGCCTGCCAGCGCCTGAACGAGGCGGGCATGTCGGCGGCACTGCGTGAAATTGTCGTGCTCAGGATGGCCGACAAGGCGGGTGGGCTGCACGATCTGCTCAGCACCATCGTCAGCGCCGGGGTGAATTTCACCAATGCCACCGGGCAACTGGTCAATGACGGCGAAACTGCCTATTTCATGATCGATGTCCAGGATATCCCCGATGCCCGCCAGAAACTGGCGGCAGTCGGGCTGAAAATCATCGATGACCAGCGGGTCTACGGCAACGGACAGGGCGCATCAACGTAAAGACGACTGGCCACGCTCCCGGGCGTGGCCAGCCTTTTCCTACTTGATGTAACCCCCGGCCCTTAACCAGGACGCTGCCCGATTCGGCCAGTCAGACACCGGCAGTTGGCGCGCATCCCGAATGCCGAAGCCGTGACCACCGACCTTGAAGCTCTGCAACTCTGTCTGCACACCGAGCTTTTTCAGGGCGTTGTGGTAGTTGATACCATTCTGGGGCGGTACGGCCGGATCATCTTCCGTCACCACAATGAAGGTTTGCGGAGCGTTTGCCGACACCTGCTGATCGGCAGAATATTCCTTGATCAAATCCGCAGAAGGATTTTTCCCGATCAGATTGGTGCGCGTATCCGGATGCGTCAGCTTCTCTTCCATTGACACCACCGGGTAAAGCAGGATCATGAAATCCGGGCGGGCCGAAAGCTGGTCTGCGGCATCAAGCGGCTCATAAACCTTTTTGTCGAACTTCGCCCCCAGTAGCGCGCCCATGTGACCCGCTGCCGATGCGCCAAGGAAACCGATCCTGTTGGGATCCAGCCCCCATTCCACGGCATTCTGACGAACAAAGCGAACCGCACGCTGGGCATCGGCCAGCGGCGCATCCTTGCCGTTGGCGTGCCCTTCAGCGGGCAGGCGGTATTGCATCAACAGCACCGTGACGCCGTAAGGATTCAGCCAGCGCGCCATCTCGGCAGCCTCCTTGTCCAGCACGATCCGGGCATATGCCCCGCCCGGAGCGACAATGACGGCGGTGCCATTGGGCTTGTCCGGCACAAAAGCCGTCAGGTTGGGGCGGGTAATCCCGGTGATGATTCGATCCGGCCAGAAAGCCACTTTGCTGCGTTCGGTGATGGTCAGCTTCACCGGCGCGTTTTCCGAGCCTGGCGCAACACCATTCGGCCAGATTTCGAGCACATCCTGCGTCTTGAGCGGCGCGGCACAGGCCACTCCTGCAGCCATCAGAGCAATCATCAGCAATCCTTTTATTCCGGTTTTCCCCATCATTCGACTCCTCAATAATAAATGAATAAACGAAGCGAACGTACTCGCAAATATCAGGGTTGTCTATCGAC
>CAYMYD010000353.1:0-2327 GCA_964394535.1 uncultured Propionivibrio sp.
CGTGGTGCAGCAGAGAAGCCGCTCAGTGATTACCCGTCCAGCGGACAGGCAACAGATCATCAATCCGCGCGTTGGGCCAGGTCGGGAGTTTTTCGAGGGTATCCCGTAACCATTGTGCAGGATCAATGCCGTTGAGGCGTGCTGTACTGATCAGGCTCTGAATGGCCGCTGCCCGTTTCCCGGCGCGTTCGCTGCCGGCAAAGAGCCAGTTCTTTTTCCCGATGGCAATCGGACGAATGACGTTCTCGACGGGGTTGTTGTCGATCGGCAGATGTCCGGTCTCGGCATACACGGTAAAGGCTGCCCAGCGGCGCAAGAGATAATGAATCGCCTTGGCCAGCCCACTGTCGGGCGCGGCAGTGAGGCTCAGGCGGGTCAGCCAGTCCTGGAGCGATTGCAACTCCGGTTTCGCCCGTTCGGCACGCAGTGTTTGCCGGGCCTCAATCGACAAGCCCTGCGTCCGGGCCTCGGCTTCAAGCGCATACAAACGTCCGATCCGCTCCAGCGCCTCGGCTGCCACCGGATGCTTCCCCCCCGTTGCCGCATGGAGCTCAAAGAACTTGCGCCGCGCATGGGCCCAGCACGCCTGCTCGATCACGCGCTCCCCGAACAGCGCCTTGTAACCGGCATAGTCATCCACCATCAGATGCCCCGACCAAGTACCCAGGAAGTCACGGACACACTGACCGGAGCGACTCGTCTGATAATCGAACACCACCATCGGCGGCCCACCGCTCAGCTCATTACTGCGGTACGCCCACAGATACGCCCGCTTGGTCTTACCTTTCCCCGGGTCCAGTTGGCGCACCGGGGTTTCATCGGCATGCAAACTGCCGGTTGTGCGCAAATGTGCCGCCAGACGATCCACCAGGGGCGAGAGGGCCACCCCCAACTGACCGATCCAGGTACTCATCGTCCGGCGCGAGAGCATCACCCCCTGACGCTCGGCCATCTGTTCCAGCCGATACAGGGGCAAATGATCGAGATACTTGGCCAGCGCCACAGTGGCCAGGAGGCCCGAAGTCGGCAGACCGCCGTCGATGATCGCCGGCGCCACCGGCGCCGCCTGAATCGTCTCACAGGCCCGGCAAGCGTATTGCGGACGGATGTGCCGGATCACCTTGAATGTCGCCGGTTCCATGTGCAGTTGCTCCGTCACCTCCTCACCGATCTTCACCAGGGCGGACTGACAGGCCGGACAGGTACAGTGTTCCGGTTCATGCCGTACCTCGATGCGTTCCAGATGGGACGGCAAGGGCGTCCGCCCCGGATGGGGGCGACGCGAGGTACGACGGGATGGAACGGGATCAGCTGCTCTCTCCCCGGCCGCCAGTTCGGCTTCCACTGCCGCCAGATCCTGATCCAGGTCTTCCTCGAACAAGGACTTCTGCTCGCCAGAGAACGCCTCACGCGTCGCCCCGAAGCGGATTCGACGCAGATACGCCAACTCGAAAGCCCGTTTTTGGTTCTTGATCTCCAGAAGCTGGATTTGCTGATCGCGAAGATGCACTTCCTGCTGGCGTTGTTCGAGTTGTTGCACGCTGACGGCAAGCTGTTGCTCAAGCGCCTGAACGTACGCCAGCACCTCGGCCATCGCGGCGGGATTCGGGTTCTGGCGGAGGGGGTCGGCGACCGGATGCATGGGGGAATCATCCCCTGTCCAGGCTCGGAAATAAAGCTAATAGCGCTTTATTTACAGTGGCTTACATATTTAATGCGGCTTGCTGCCAAGCCGCTTCGGCAGGGCTTTACACTTGCCAGTGATCCGGCGTAGCGGCTTGCAGCCGTTGCCATTCGACCCCACAAATCAGCCATTGCCAGACCTGGGCATTGATGCGACAGACCGTCTCACCCGGATGCGGCCAGTGGAAGCCGCCCCGGTGCAGCCGACGTTGGCAGAGCCACACCCCGGTGCTGTCCCAGATGAGCAGTTTGAGCCGCGTGCGCGCTCGGTTGGTGAAGCCCCAGGCGCTGCCTTCGCTGGGAGGTTGCCCCAGATGGTGCTGGACATGACAGGAGAGGCGTTCCATGCCCCAGCGCATGTCAACCGGTTCGACGGCCAGAAAGACCTGTTTCGGGCGGATCATGCCAGACTCGTCTGTAACCGTTGGAAGCAGCGTTCTGCTTCGCTGCGCGGGAGGATCATGCGCAGGGTCGTCTTGCCGCGGATGAGTTCGAGGTGGATCGGGGACTCCCCCGGCGATTCGATCAGTTCGACCGGGACAAAGGCAGTCGGGGTGGAAGGCTGCAAGGCAGTTTCCGCCGACAGGGCTTTGCGCCGGGACGCCGGATAAGCTGCTGCGTGTAGCCAACGAGTCAGCAGGGAG
>CAYMYD010000354.1:0-2313 GCA_964394535.1 uncultured Propionivibrio sp.
ACCCGCTCATGGAAGGTTTTCGTTTCCATCTCGAGACCGTTCTCGCGAATCGCCACAACGTGCCCCGGCCTGCCGATCAGCACGACATCATGACCGGCACGGGCCAGCATTCCCCCAAAATAGCAGCCGACAGCTCCCGCCCCCATGACAGCAATTTTCATCTTCCTTTTCTCCGTAATCATTCAACCTGGAACACTTCGGCATGCACCGCAAAGGACACAAAGTCAGCAACGCGCCACAAGCTTTTGTTTCTTGCACCTCTGCGGTGAGGTTTTCATGCCCAAACCACGTTCGTTTGTCCGTTTCCGGGAAAACAAGTGGAAAGCACTGACACCACAGCAAACCGGATTATCCCTCTAACGATCATGACAATGACTACATCGAATTATCAACCAGGCTTTTCTCCCTCAATGACACACATTTTCCAATCAAAATGATAATCAAAGACTCTTTCATCTTCTCCGGCTGGTGCCTACAGAGTAGAATCCACTGATTCACTACCGCCACCAGGGCGCAAAGGATTTCACACTCACCAAGGCAGTCTCGCAACCTTCCCCCAACATCCGGACATGCTGATAAAAGCCGAGCAGCACGACGAGGCATACGCACTGACACTGAAAGGACTGGACGACCTGTTCTATCAGCGGACACGCTTCACGTTATGGATGGGGGCGACCTTTTTTCCTTTCTTCGCGCTGCTTGATTACCTGCTGGTTCCTGCATTTTTCTGGCTGTTTCTCTCATGGCGCATCGGCTTTTCCCTGCTGATGCTGCTCCTGCTCCATCTTCTTCGCCGACCAGCAATCCAGGGTTACACACGGGCGATCATGTTCGGTGTCATGCTGCTCTGCTCGCTGACCATTTCCATGATGACCGTCAAACTCGGCGGCTTTTCCTCCGGGTACTACGTCGGCATCCTGCTGGGCATCGTTGGTGCCTTTTCCGTCCTGCCCCTGCGTATCTTCGATGCACTGCTGCTGGGCGGCAGCATGTATCTGGTCTATGTCGGCAGCAACCTGCTGGCTTTCTGGCCGCTCGACCCGCAGGCACTGGACGCGATGATCGGTAACAGCTTTTTCTTTCTCACCCTGGTTGCCGTCATCACGGTCCAGTGCTACGACGAATTACGACTGTACGGCAGAACACTGCTGGCCCAAAAAAACCTGCAAATCATCAATCTGGAACTGAAAAAGTACACCGGTAATCTGGAGCAATTGATCGAGCAACGGGTCAAACAACTGGAAGAGTCGGACATCAAATTTCGTGAGCTTTACGACAACATCCACGATCTGGTGGTATTGACCGACGCCAGTGGCACAATCCGGATGATCAACCAGTACGGCTGCATGATGCTGGGCCTGCCGCAACAACAATTACTCGACCGTCCGCTGCAGGATTTTCTGCCGGACCCACTGGAACCCGCCCTTCTCGTGCCGCTACGTCGCGGGGAAAGGCTGAGCAATCGGCAGATGCAACTGCTGACCGGCAAAGGCCATCTGCTGGCCGTGGAAGTCAGCGGCAATGCGGTTCAGATGCCGGGGCACGAACAGGCGTACCAACTGATCATCCGCGACATCAGTGCGACCAAGGAGATCGAACAGCAGGTACTGAAGTCCAGCCAGTTACTCGACAACTCCCGGCAATCCGCCATTTTCGGGCTGGCCCGTCTGGCCGAATTCCGCGACGAGGATACCGGCGCCCATCTGCTGCGCATCCGTGACTACACCCGGATTCTGGCCTGCGAAATGGCGAAAATGCCGGAATATGAGGCGATCATTGACCGGCACTTTATCGAGGATTTGTGCACCTCGTCGATTCTTCACGACATCGGCAAGATCGGTATCCCGGACGCGATCCTGCTCAAGCCGGGCAAGCTGACGGCAGAAGAGTTCAGTGTCATGCAGAAGCACAGCGAATACGGTTACAACGCGCTCGTTTCTGCCGAAAAAGACACGCACGACCTGCCCTTCCTGCGTCTGGGGCAGGAAATCACCCTCTGCCATCATGAGCAGTGGTGCGGCAAAGGCTATCCTCACGGGCTTTCCGGTGAAAACATCCCGCTGTCGGCGCGCATCGTCACGCTGGCCGATGTCTATGACGCCCTGACCTCGGTGCGCCCTTACAAGCGTGCCTTCAGCCACGAAGAAGCCCGGGCGCTGATCATCGACGACATCGGACGTCGCTTCGACCCCAGGGTAGCCGCCGCCTTCCTCAAGTGTGAAAAAGACTTCATCGCTGTTGGCAAAATGAGTACGGGAACACACAGCTGTCCGGTTAAAACGCGAACAGATTCAATTGGTTGTTGATGGTGAT
>CAYMYD010000355.1:0-2311 GCA_964394535.1 uncultured Propionivibrio sp.
TTCGCCACCTCACCCGCCTTCTTGCTCGATATGGCGACCGCCTTCACGCCTTCCTGCTGGTCGTAATGGGCGATCCAGGCTTTGGTCACCGCCGGATCGGCGAGATCGGATTTGTTCAGCACCTTGAGGCAGGGCCGCTGCCGGTGCCGCCGCAGCTCATGCACCAGCGGATTGGTGCTGGCCGCCGGAAGCCGCGCATCGACCACTTCGATCACCACGTCGACATTGGCCATTGTCTCGGCGGCTTTCTTGCGCGCCGAGGTCATGTGGCCGGGGAACCACTGGATCGTCATCCGCCGATCCCCAGCACCCGCTGCGCCAGCTGGATTTCCTCGACCGAGCCGGTGTGCTTGCCGGCGACGTCGGAGAGTTTGATGCATTCGTTCCAGCGATCCTTTTCGATCATCTTGCAGCGGAACAGTTTCATCACGATATTGAGGCCCTTGATGCCGTTGCCGACGTCGTTGGTCAGGTTGGTGCCGATGCCGAAGGTGGCAGTAATCCGGTCGCCGCAGTAGTGCTTGATCTGGATGGCTTTTTCGACGTCGAGGCTGTCGGAAAAAACGATGTATTTGAGCTTGGGATTGACCCGCAGCTCTTCATAGCGCCGGATCGCCATATCGACAAAGGCCAGCGGGTCGCCGCTGTCTTGGCGCAGGCTGGTGAATAGCTGGGCGTGTTTCTTGCTGAAGTTCTGCATGAAAACGCCTGTCGTGTAGGTATCGGTCAGCGCCGTTCCCAGATCGCCGTCATAGGTGGAAATCCAGTTTTCCATGGCCATGTAGTTGGCCATCTTGTAGCCGTAGATCGCCCCGTGGAACTGCACCCATTCATGCGGATGGGTGCCAGAAACGTTGATCTGGTGCTTGACCGCAAAATAGACGTTGCTGGTGCCGAAAAAATTGTCGCCCGAGTGTTTTTTCAGGAGCTCGGTGATCCGGTCTTCCACGTCCGCGCTGTAGCGGCGGCGCATCCCGAACAGGGAGAAGGTGATCTGGTGTTCTTTCAGCCGCCGCGCCTTTTCGCGCACGGCTTTTTCCATGTAATCGATGTCCGGCGAGTGGCCGGTCATTCTGAAGAAGAGTTCGGAAACCAGCGCCAGAATCGGCGTTTCCCACAGCGTCACCCGGTACAGCAGCCCGGACGTGCGGATGCGCAGCTTGCGGCCTTCCATCGTGATGCTGACTTCGGCCGGGTTGAAACGCAGGCCTTTCAGGAAGTCGATATAGATGGGCGGCAGATAAGGCAGCTTGCGCCGCAGGAACTGCTCTTCCTCGTCGGACAGCGAGAGCCGGGTCATTTCTTCCAGTTCCTGCTGCAACAGCCGGTCGAAGCCTTCGGGATAGTCACGGTCATCGCGGTCAACGAACTCGAACTCGCCATAGGCCCGCGGGAAAAGCTTCGAATAAGCGTAACTCGTCGTCAGCTTGTATAAATCGGTATCGAGAATGCTTTTGATGATGGCCATTTCATTTCTCTATTCGCGTGAAAAAGCAGAAAGACTCACGGTTTCTGTAGGAGCGGCTTTAGCCGCGATTGGGCGATTGCATCGCTGACACGCTGCATCGCGGCTAAAGCCGCTCCTACAGGGGATGTTTTTCATCGTTCGGGGGTGCCCTGCGCCAAGATCCTTGGGTTGCGTTATTTTACTCGCTCAATGAACAACGGCCCCTTTTCCTGAAGAAAAGGGGCCGAAGGTTTCTGCGCTTATTGCGGAATCAATAGCCGAAAATCGCCAGGATGACCCCCGCCGCAACGACCGAGCCGATCTGCCCGGCGACGTTGGCGCCGAGCGCATGCATCAGCAGGAAGTTGTGCGGATCGGCTTCCAGGCCCAGCTTGTTGGAAACCCGCGCCGCCATCGGGAAAGCGGAGACGCCAGCCGAGCCGATCAGCGGATTGACCGGGTTCTTCGGCCAGATGACGTTCATGATCTTGGCGAAGATCACGCCACCCGCCGTACCGAGCGAGAAGGCGACCATGCCCAGCAGCAGGATGCCCAGGGTTTCGAGGTTCAGGAACTTGCCCGCCGACATCTGCATGCCGACACCGAGACCCAGGAAGATCGTCGCCAGGTTCATCAGCTCGTTCTGCATCGCCTTGGAGAGGCGCTCAAGACAGCCGCATTCCTTGACGAAGTTGCCGAAGGCGAAGCAGCCCATCAGCGGCAGCGAGGAAGGCAGGATGAAGGCGCAGAGCAGGGTGACGAAGATCGGGAACAGCACCTTCTCGATCGGGTGCACCGGACGGACCTGGTGCATCTTGATCTTGCGTTCCGCCTCGGTGGTCAGCGCACGCATGATCGGCGGCT
>CAYMYD010000356.1:0-2308 GCA_964394535.1 uncultured Propionivibrio sp.
TGAGCAGCGCCGCACCGAGCACGCCGACCTGCCAGCCAAGCGCCACGTAGGAAGAGGCGCGGGCACGCAGGTTGGCCGGCCAGGCTTCGGCGGCCAGGGCCATGCCGATGCCGAACTCACCGCCCAGGCCGATTCCGGCGATGGTACGGTAGATGAGCAGGTCCCAGTAGCCGGTGGCAAAGGCGCACAGGCCGGTAAACACGGCAAAGAGGACAATGGTCCAGGTCAGCACGCGGATACGTCCGTAAACGTCGCTCAGCGCACCGAAGATCAGGCCACCGGCGACAGCACCGATCAGGGTCCAGGTGACCAGAGAACCGGCTTGTGTCGGCGAGAGTGAAAGATCCTTGGAAATGGCCGAAAGCATGAAGCCGAGGATCAGCAGGTCAAAACCGTCCATGGCGTAGCCGACGGTCGATCCGGCCAGCGCCTTCCAGGCGTATTTGCTAACCTTGCCGTCGACAGGTGGTTGTTGGGTAATGGCTTCCATCGTTTGATCTCCCTGAGAGGTTTGGAAAACACGGATATGACATACCCCGGTCTTTTATCGCTATCTTGCCTTCAACCGGCGTACAAAAAAAGATACACGTCTAATTTTGTAAACGCAAGCCTCTTGGCTGGAAAAAACTGAAAAATTTTTGCACAATGCCCCCTTGTTTGTTTTTAATGACAAGATACTGTGCTGATTCGAAAAAGCGGGAATGGAAATGAGAAGAAAAGCGACTGAAAAATACGTGCGCCGTACCGCCTGTCTGGGTGGAATGATTCTGGGGCTGGCCTTGCCTGCAGCACAGGCAGCCGATTCCTTTTTTGACCTGGATCTGGAAGAGGTGCTCAATCTGGAAATCACCTCGGTCTCGAAGAAGCCGCAAACGGTGTCTCAGGCGGCGGCGGCTGTTTTCGTGATTACGGCAGACGATATTCGCCGTTCAGGGGCCAAATCGATCCCCGAGGTGTTGCGCATGGCACCGGGTTTGCAGGTGGCGCAGATCAGCGCCAATAGCTGGGCGGTCGGTTCGCGCGGGCTCAATGGCCGTTTTGCCAACAAGCTGCTGGTGCTGATGGACGGGCGCAGTGTCTATACGCCGACCTTTTCCGGGGTCTATTGGGACGTGCAGGACACGATGATGGCCGACATCGAGCGCATCGAAGTCATTCGCGGGCCGGGTGCGGCGCTGTGGGGGGCCAATGCGGTCAACGGGGTGATCAACATCATCAGCAAGTCGGCCGCTGCGACGCAGGGTGGGATGGCGAGTGTCAGCGCGGGCAAGGAAGAGCAGATCACCGGCGAATTGCGCTACGGCGGCGAGGCCGGGGAAGTGGGGCACTGGCGGGTTTATGGCAAGGGCTTCTCGCGGGATGCCGGTTTGATCGAGGCCGGCAAGCTCGGTGGTCATGACGATGCCTGGCAGAAGCGTGCCGGTTTCCGTACCGACCTGGCCCCCGATGCGCGCAACAGCGTGACCGTGCAGGGCGATTATTACGCAGGTCGTTCCGGCGAGTCGGCCCTGCTGAATACCTTGACGCCGCCGTTTAACACGGTGACGGGCACCCATCAGGAAGTATCCGGCTGGAATCTCCTCGGTCGCTGGCAGCACGAGCTGTCCGACAAGGATTCCATGACGCTGCAAGCCTACGTCGATCATGCGCGGCGCGACTGGCCCAGCGTGCTGAACGAGACGCGAACCACCTACGATGTCGATTTCCAGTATCGTACCCAGCAGTTCAGCGGCCACGATATCGTCATGGGGGCGGCCTATCGCCTGAGTCGGGACAGCATTGGCCGTTCCTTCACCGGGATTCCGGCCAATACCCTGTCGCTGACGAGCTTTTCTCCCCAGGATTCAAACCGCAAGCTGTTCAGTGTTTTCCTGCAGGACGACATTACCCTGATCCCTGAAAAACTGGTGCTGACGCTGGGCACCAAGCTGGAAAGAAACGACTACACCGGTGTTGAACACCAGCCCAATGCCCGGTTGTTGTGGACGCCGCAGGAAACGACGACGCTCTGGGGTTCCGTGGCGCGTGCCGTGCGCACCCCGAGCCGGATCGAGCGCGGCAGTGAAATGAATCTTTCGGTCGTTCCGCCACAGAATCCGCTCATGCCTTTTCCCTTGTTGATTCAAAATGCGAACCGGGGCTTTGAGTCGGAAACGCTGATCGCCTATGAACTTGGCTGGAAGCAGCGCATCACGCCCAGTCTGAGTGTCGATCTGGCGCTTTTTTACAATGATTATGACAAGCTGAGAAGTGCGCGATTTCGAGGGCCGGCAGTTCCATCCTCCTCTGGAACCTAACTCCAGAGGAA
>CAYMYD010000357.1:0-2301 GCA_964394535.1 uncultured Propionivibrio sp.
TCCCGGGTGCGAATCTGCACTTCCAGCGAACGCCCGTCGGCACAGCGCACCGCCGTATGCAGGGAACGGTAGTTGTTGCTCTTGGGATTCGAGATGTAGTCGTCAAACTCCTTGGGAATCGGCGACCAGAGGTTGTGCACCAGCCCCAGCGCGGTATAGCAATCCTTGACCTCATCGACGATCACCCGCAGGGCGCGCACGTCGTAAACCTCGGAAAAGGCCACACCCTTTTTGCGCATCTTGTTCCAGATGCTGTAAATGTGCTTGGGACGACCATAAATCTCGGCCTCCCTGACACCCAGCGCTTCCAGCTCCTGGCGCAGACGGACAACCGCATCGGCGATGAACTGTTCGCGCTCGACGCGCTTTTCGTCGAGCTGGCGGGCAATCTTTTTATAGGTCTCGGGATGCAGGAAGTGGAAGGCGCGATCCTCCAGCTCCCACTTCAATTCCCAGACGCCGAGACGATTGGCCAGCGGTGAGTAGATTTCGAGCGTCTCACGCGCCACCTGGGCACGTTGCGCATCATCCACCTTGGCATAGTGGCGCAGTGTCTGGGTCCGTGAGGCAAGGCGTAGCAGCACCACGCGGATATCCTCGACCATCGCCAGCAGCATCTTGCGCAGCACTTCGACCTGCGCCTTGATCTCGGCCGGATCCTGCGCATCGCTCGAGGAACGGGCGGAAACCCCATGGGTGATCGGGCGCAGCCGGTGCAGGCGGGTAATGCCATTGACCAGATTCGCCACCGTCGGGCTGAAACGCGCCTCGACTTTTTCCAAGCCCTGCTCGTCAAAAGTCGGCAGGGCAAAGAGCAGCGCCGCCAGACGGGCATCGGCATCCATTTTCAGGCCAACCAGAATCAGCGCCATCCCCAGCGCATGCCGCCACACCCCTTCGCCGCTGCCCAGCAGGCGCTCGCCATAAACCGACTGGGCAAATTCAGCCGCCTGCCGGATATTTTTCGCTTCGGCAGCCGTCAACCCGGCACTCAGCGTTTGCAGGGAGTGCTCGAAATCGTTTTGCGCAGCAACGGAATGGACAACAGAAACCATCCGGCAATTATAACGGGAAGGGGCGGGGGGAAAGGAGGAGAAAAAAGGAGCGCACCACCTCCCTCGCCTTCATCCTGAAAACCTCTGTTATTCACCGCAAAGGCTCAAAGAGCGCAAAGGACGCAAAGAAAATCAAAGACTTGCCAGAGGTGCCAGAAGGTTTTGTCATTCACCTTTTGGGTGAGCGAGCAAAGGCTCACAAGCTTTTGTTTCCTTTGCGATCTTTGTACCTTCGCGCCTTTGCGGTGAGGATTTCAGGATCAAGCTTGCCGCCGACGGGTCGAGATACCAGGTGCTTTCGCCGTGAAGGGACAAAATGCGGGCTGCGGGCCAGGGGCTTTGGGCTCGGGTTTCGGGGTTCGTATCCATCTCGTGGATGTCACGCACCAAAACTGCTTTGCCAGCCCCCGTGACAAGATAGTCAACGCGCTGTCCCGCCATCAACAAAGCCGCACTTTTGCTGATGCGCTTTTGCCCGCTGACCGGATGCTGCACAAGCACCGTCAGGTCTGGTTCTGCAAAATTGGCCTGACCGGGAAACAGCGACGCGGTATGCCCATCGTCGCCCATGCCCAGCAACACCCAGTCAAACGACGGCAAGCCTGATACGCCGACCGGAACATATTGACGAATTTCCGCCGCATAACGCAGCGCCTCGGTTTCCGGCCTGTCCTCGCCGCGAATCCGGTGGATATTGCCGGGCGGCAGCGGGACATGCGCCAAGAGCAAACGCTGAGCCGTACCAAAATTGCTTTCCTCGTCATCGGGCGGAACGCAGCGCTCATCGCCCCACCAGAAGTGGAGGTTTTCCCAACGAACGGCGGCTGCATGGGCCGATTGCGCCAGCATCCTGAACCAGCCTTGTGGCGTACTGCCGCCCGAGAGGGAGATATGCGCCTGACGCGCACTCAGCGCCACCAGTTGCGCCGTCAAAGCAGCAAAAATTTCTTCGGTAGAAGCAAAAATCTTCCAGTTGCTGGTCATATGTGTCCTTTTTTTGGGGAAGGAAGAAGGAAATGAGATTTTTACCCTTCTCCCTTATCCCTTCCCCCTTCCCACCCTCACAGTTCGCAATAACTCTCACTGGTCAGGTTTTTGCAGGGAAAGCGCCAAGCGTAGCCGGATTTTGCCAGGAGCTCATCCGCCTCTTTCGGTCCCCAGGTGCCTGCGGCATAACCGTACAGTGCGCCGCCAAAATGCTTGTAATCCAGGATCGGTTGCACGAATTCCCAGCAGGCATGCACCG
>CAYMYD010000358.1:0-2288 GCA_964394535.1 uncultured Propionivibrio sp.
CGTTCGACCAGCGCCTCCCATTGCTTGCGGCTTTTGGCCGAATCGCGGTCAACACGCAGGATGCGTGCCTGTGGGAAGCGTTCGGCGAGTACTTCTTCGAGCCGCTGGGTGCCGCGTCCGAAGGGCATGATGTCCTGATTGGCGCAGGTCGGGCAGGCTTTCGGTACGCGGGTTTCCAGCCCGCAGTGGTGGCAGCGCAGGCGGCCGTCGGCCAGGTGCAGCACCAGATTGGCGGCGCAGCGGCGGCAATGCGAAACCCAGCCGCAGGCCGGGCAGGCGAGCACCGGAGCGTAGCCGCGCCGGTTGAGAAAGACGAGGCTTTGCTCGCCGCGCTCCAGCCGTTTGCCGATGGCGACGAGCAGGGCTTCGGAAAAACCGTCCTGCAACTTTTCCAGCCGCGTGTCGATGCGTCGCACGGCAGGCAGGCGGGCGGCGCTGACGGCGCGTTCCTTGAGGGTGAGCAGGGTGTAACGCGCCGGGGTACGCGGGTCGCTGGCGTTGGCCCAGCTTTCCAGCGAGGGAGTGGCCGAGCCGAGCACGATGGGGATGTTGCGCTCGCGGGCGCGGAAAACGGCGACATCGCGCGCCGAATAGCGCATGCCATCCTGCTGCTTGAAGGAGGGGTCGTGCTCTTCATCGACGACGATCAGGCCCAGCTCGGGCAGGGGGGTGAACACTGCCAGACGGGTGCCGAGCACGATGCGTGCGCTGCCCTCAAAGGCGGCGCGCCAGTTGCGGGTGCGGGCGGCTTCAGTGAGTTCGCTGTGCAGGCTGGTCAGCTGTGCCTGCGGAAAGCGAGCGGCGACGCGGCTTTCGAGTTGCGGCGTGAGGTTGATTTCCGGCACCAGCAACAGCGCCTGCTTGCCGGCGGCGAGGGTGCGTTCGATGAGGCGCAGGTAGACCTCGGTTTTGCCGCTGCCGGTGACGCCGTGCAGCAGCCAGGCGCGAAAGCCGCTGCCAGTATCGATGCTTGCCAGCGCGGCCTGTTGCTCTGCGGTGAGTGGTGGCGGGCTTTGGGCGTCCTGCGTGCTGGCGTTGCGGCGTGACTGGCGGGCTTTGGGCGGGTCAATGCGACGCAGTCCGGCGGGCAGGGTGGAGAGCATGACCTCGCCCAGCGGCGCGTGATAGTAGGCAGAGCAGAATTCGCACAGACGGAACCAGTCGGCCGGGAGGGGCGGCAGGTCGTCGAGCAGGGCTTCGACGGGTTTGAGCTGCGCAGCGGGAATTTCGCTGGTCGCAGGCAGGGCGACGAGGATGCCGATCCGCGATCGGGTGCCGAAGGGGACGCGTACCCGCCGCCCGATATCGTCAGCCGTCAGCGCCAGGCCGTCGGGCAGAAGGTAATCGAAAAGGCGATGGAGCGGGAGGTCAAGGGCGACACGGGCGAAGGACATGGGGTGTTATGCGTTGTTGTCATCGGAGCGGCAAGGGCGTCATTATCCCCCAGGTCTGCCGGAGGGGCGTGCCTCTTGTTTTCATGAGGCATGAAACACTTTCGGCTACCGTGAGGCATTGGTGGAAGGCGCTGAGTTTTTCCGCCCTGCAAACCCTGCGGTGCTTCCCTGTTTTTAATGTGTCCGTTGTCAGAATTACGAAGATTTTCAGCAATTCGTAATAGAATTGAAACATAACTTAAATAAACTGCGCCCGTCTTCCAACCACCTTAAAAAGGAAAACCATGTCTCTCAAGAAACTCACTTTCGCGTTGGCGCTGGCGGGGCTGGCAGCGCAGGCGCAGGCTGCTACTGAAATCCAGTGGTGGCACGCGATGACCGGAGCGTTGAACGACAAGGTCAATGAGCTCGCCGGGAAATTCAATGCGTCGCAAACCGATTACAAGGTTGTTCCGGTGTTCAAGGGCAACTATGACGAAACGCTGGCTGCCGGTATCGCAGCCTATCGCGCCAAGGCCGCGCCGCATATCCTGCAGGTTTACGAAGTCGGTACAGCGACGATGATGGCCGCCAAGGGCGCGATCAAGCCGGTTGCTGCCGTCATGAAGGATGCGGGCGAGAGCTTTGATGCCAATGCCTACATTCCTGCGGTCGCCGGTTATTACACCTCGTCCAAGGGCGAGATGCTGTCCTTCCCGTTCAACAGTTCGACCACGGTCTTCTATTACAACAAGGACGCCTTCAAGCAGGCTGGCCTCGATGACAGCAAGCCGCCAAAGACCTGGCCGGAACTCTTTGCTGCCGCGAAAAAGATGAAGGATGCCGGCAACAAGTGCGCTTACACCACCGACTGGCAATCCTGGGTGCATCTGGAAAGCTTCTCGGCCTGGCACA
>CAYMYD010000359.1:0-2266 GCA_964394535.1 uncultured Propionivibrio sp.
AGAAAAATATCCCGGTAAGCGGCATAAACCGAACCGGCAACCAGTGGAATCAGTACCAGATAGCCAAGCAGCATCGGCAGGGTGGCGAAGAAGGCCAGTACCGTGATGATCAGGCCATAGAGCAGGAAGGGCAGGGCGTTTTGCAGGCAGGCGTCAAAACTGGCGCGCAGCGCCTGCCAGGGCGGCATGCCGTTGAACAGGACCAGCGCCGGGGAAAACCACAGCGCCATCAGCAAGGGGATGGAAAGCAGCAGCGAGAACAGCAGGGCCAGCATCACGCCGCCCAGGGCAAAGCCAAACAGGGCGGGGTTGAGCAGGGCGCTCACCACCCCGCCACCGCCGACGAGGGTGCTGACCAGGACGATGAGCAGGGTGCCGGCCATGCCGAAGGCCCCGAGCAGGACGAGTTCGCTGGCGCGATGCGAAAAACCGTGGAAGAGGTCGGCAATTTCCGGCATCTTGCCGTTGGCCACCTTGCGGCAGGCGTGCAGGACGCCCGCGGCGAAGATCGGTGCCAGCAGGCTGGCCGCCAGCGAGCCGACCAGCGGCACGATGGAAATGCCCATTTGCAGCACCAGCAGGACGACGGTCAGCGCCAGCCACTGGCCCGGCCAGGCGACGAACAGGGCCCAGCCCTGTTTGAGCCACTCGAACGCGTTGCCCAGCTCGACCCGGCGATGCTGGCCGTTGAATTGCGGTGCAGGAACGGGGAACCGGGTCATCAGGCTCAGAAGGTCCCGATAACCCACATCGGGACGCTGATCTGCGGCGCGCCCGGCGCGTCGATGCGCGTCATGTTGCCGTCACCCTTGTGGTCGATCAGCGTATAGGGCGGCGCGTTTTCCGGCGTGACGACCACCTTGTACAACTGGCCGTTGATGCGGTATTCCTCGACGGTATCCGTGCCTCGTTTGCGGATGGTGACCTGCGGTTCGACCGATTCGTCGATGATTTCGAGCGCCGGCGGACGGGCATCCGGCACCGGTGGCGGTGCATCCGCACGGGTTTGTGCCGACAGCGGCAGGGCAGTCAGGAGCAGGGTCGCAAAAAGAAGAGCGGGGCAGCGCATGGCAGGAGCTTTCAGAGGGGCCGGGGAAAAGTCTTGATGCGGTGATTGTATCAGGAAGGCGGGCGAGCTTTCCTGACAAGGGCGGCGCAGAACAAGGTTTTTCCGCATTTGTTACAAATTGAGCAGGCCTTCGTGCGTAGCAAAACCGTGGGTTTCGTAGTGCAGGAGGATGGCGTCGACGATGGCGTCCGGCTGATCGATGATCTGGATGAGGTCAAGATCCTCCGGGGAAATCACTTTTTCGTCGACCAGGGTGGTCTTGAACCAGTCGATCATGCCGCGCCAGAAGGGTTCGTGCACCAGGATGATCGGGATGCGCGGGCTCTTGCCGGTCTGGATCAGCGTCAGGGCTTCGATCAGTTCGTCAAGTGTGCCAAAACCGCCGGGCATCGCCACGTAAGCGTTGGCGAAGCGGGCAAACATGTATTTGCGTGCGAAAAAGTGGCGGAAGGTCTGCGAAATGTCCTGATAGGCATTCGACTTCTGTTCGTGCGGCAACTGGATGTTGAGGCCGACACTCGGCGCCTTGCCGAAATACGCGCCCTTGTTGGCCGCTTCCATGATGCCCGGCCCGCCGCCGGAAATGACCGAAAACCCGGCGTCGGAAAGCTTGCGGGCGATTTCCTCGGTCAGCTTGTAGAAAGGCGAATCCGGTGTGGTGCGTGCGCTGCCAAAAATGGATACCGCCGGGGGAATTGCCGCCAGGCGCTGCGAGGCTTCGACGAACTCTGACATAATGCCAAGCACTCGCCAGGCTTCCTGCGAGGGTGCAAATTTCGCCCCGCCGCAATCGGCCAGATGGGGAATCTTTTCTTTTTCGCTCATTTTCTACTTTCCAAAACATGCCTACCTTGCTGCTGGTTGACGGTTCCTCGTATCTTTATCGCGCCTTTCATGCCATGCCCGACCTGCGCAACTCGCAGGGCGAACCGACGGGGGCCATCTATGGCGTGCTGAACATGCTGCGCCGCTTCGACAGTGACAACGCGGCGCGGGACGTAGCTTACAAGGCTTGTGTCTTTGATGCCAAGGGCAAGACCTTCCGCGATGACTGGTACCCCGAGTATAAGGCCCAGCGCCCGCCGATGCCCGATGAGCTGGTGCGCCAGATCGAGCCGATCCACGTCGGCGTTGCCGCCTGTGGCTGGCCGATCCTGATGGTCGACGGCGTCGAGGCCGACGACGTGATCGGCACGC
>CAYMYD010000360.1:0-2265 GCA_964394535.1 uncultured Propionivibrio sp.
TTGGAAACGTAGTGCAGACAGAGGGTGTTACGGATCACCGTATCCAGTGCCGGGGCCAGACTGGCGGCTTCATCCACCTTGCTCAGGATACAGCCGGCCAGCGCCGTGCCGCCGTAGGCGCGCACCACGTCGTCGAGCGTATCGCCCCGCCCGGTCGCCGAAATAACCAGTAAACGCCGTACCAGACTGCTGTCGAACATCGCCACCTGCTCCTCGACCATGCGGTCGCGCTGGCTCATGCCCATGGTGTCGATCAGCACCATATGTTTGTGCTGCAGGTCAGCGAGGGTTTGCCGCAGTTCCTGTGCATCCTTCACCAGATAGACCGAGACGCCGAGAATGCGTCCGTAGATGCGCAACTGTTCGTAAGCGCCAATCCGGTAACCGTCGGTGGTAATCAGTGCCACCTTGCTCGCCCCGTGGCGCAAGACGCAGCGGGCGGCGAGCTTGGCCGTGGTGGTCGTCTTGCCGACACCGGTCGGGCCGACCAGCGCGTAAACACCGCCCCGGTCAACGATATCGGTCGCCGGATCGATGGTCTGCAATTGCCGGTTGGCGGCCTCCCGCACCCAGGCGAGTGCCTTGCTCACTGACAGTTCGCGTGGCAGACCAGCCAGCAGGTTGCGCGAAAAAACCGGGGAAAAACCGGCGTCGAGCATCTGGCGCAGAATTTCTGTTTTGACCGGCTCGCTGCGTGCGCTTTCCCCCCACGAGGCCCCGGCAAAATGCTGTTCGACCATGCGCCGCAGCGAACGGATTTCTTCCATCACCTCCGCCGAAACGATCTCGGCCTGCGTCCCCGGCTTTTCTGCGGGCTTGGGGGATGCACGTTCCGCTTGCAGCGCCTGACGGGCGGGTGGCACCCCTTGCGCCAGACGGCTTTCCTTGAGCGCCGAGATACGCACGGTGAAATCTTCGTCGCGCTCCTGCCGCGGCGGCGGGGAGACGATCATCTCCATCTCGCTGGCGGCCACGGCCATGATTTCCACGCCACCGGGGATGGCCCGGTTGGACAGGATGATCGCTTCCGGCCCGAGCATTTCCTTGACCTTGTGCAAGGCTTCGCGCGCTGTCGCTGCGATGAATTTTCTGACGTTCATGACCGGCCTCCGATGATCGAGGTAAGCTTGATAAGACGGTTTTCAGGTACTTCGCCGTGGGCCAGCACCTTGAGTTGGGGGATGCTGCGCCGCAGGAAACGCGACAGCAGCGGACGCAGATTGCCCGGCACCAGCAGCACGGCGGGCAGGCCCAGCTCTTCCTGACGCTGGGCTGCTGCGGCGGTTTCGCGCAGCAGGGTATCGGCCAGCCCCGGCTCGATGCTGGCACTTTCGCCACCACCGGCGATGGCTTGGAGCAGGATGCGTTCGAGTTGCGGGTCGAGCGACATGACCTGCATTTCCGCGCCGTTCGGGTAAAGCTGCTGGACGATCGAACGGCCGAGCGCAGTGCGTACCAGTGCCGTCAGCGCTTCCGCTTCCTGGGTGCGCGCTGCGGCTTCGGCCAGGGTTTCGACGATGGTGCGCATGTCGCGGATGGCGATGTCTTCTTCAAGCAGGTTCTGCAGGACTTTTTGCAGCACACCGAGCGGCAGCGTCTTGGGCACCAGATCCTCGACAATCTTCGGCATGTCCTTGGCCAGATGGTCGAGCAGCGCCTGCGTTTCCTGACGGCCGAGCAGTTCGGCGGCGTGCGAGAGGATCAGATGGTTGAGGTGCGTCGCGGTCACCGTGCTGGCATCGACGACGGTATAACCGTAGGCCTGCGCCTGTTCGCGCAGATTCATCTCGATCCAGATGGCCGGCAGGCCGAAGGCCGGATCCTTGGTCGCCACGCCAGCCAGTTGCCCGGCAACGCGGCCCGGATTGATCGCCAGCAGGTTGCCGGGGAAGGCTTCGCCCTGGCCGATCTCGACGCCCTTGAGGAGGATGCGATAGGCGTTCGGCTTGAGCTCAAGGTTGTCGCGGATATGCACCGGCGAGACGAGGAAGCCGACTTCCTGCGCGAATTTCTTGCGGATGCCGCGAATACGCCGCAGGAGTTCGCCGTCCTGCGCCTTGTCGACCAGCGGAATCAGCCGGTAGCCCACTTCCAGCCCCAGCACGTCAAGCGGCGCAACGTCGGCCCAGCTGGCTTCCTGCGTTTCCGGCGCAACGCTCGGGGCAACAACGACCGGCAGGGGTTTGACCTCCCGCTGCTGCCGACGTTGAAGCTCCCAGGCCAGTGCGCCCAGACTCGCTGCCAGCAGCAGAAAGACCAGGTTGG
>CAYMYD010000361.1:0-2264 GCA_964394535.1 uncultured Propionivibrio sp.
GCCGGATTCCGTCCATTCGATTCTGGGGGACTCGTTCATGTTCATGGGATGCCTCTTCAACGGAAGCCGGACAGGCGGTATGCCGTGTTCAGCCACTCCAAAAACTGAAAACTACTCCTGCCAATAGCGCCGTCTTTCCTGTCGCCAGGCCCTTATTCCCGGCTGCGCGGAGAGTTCGATATGGATCGCGCCATGCTGATCAGTACGCCACAGGCGGCTGTCAGCGTAACGCTGAACGATCTCCGGGCGCGGATGACCGAAAGCATTGCGATACCCGGCAGAGAATACCGCATCGGCAGCCCCGACGGCTGTAATAAATTCCGGCGTCGAGGAGCCTTTGCCGCCATGATGCGGAACCACCAACACCGTACTCGACAATGCCTGGGGCAAACGGGCGATCAGCGCCCGCTCGTCCTTCGCCTCGATATCGCCGGTCAGCAGCACGCTTTGTCCAGCGGCTTCAACATGCAGGACGCAACTCAGGTTGTTGGTCTTTTTCGTCGGCAAGGTGTAATCCGTGAGCTCGGGATGCAGCATCGTGAAACGCACGCCTTCCCATTCCCAATGCTGCCCGATCACGCAATTTTCGCCGCTCTCGTCGAGCATCGAACTCAGGAAGCGGGTAACCGGCAACCCTTCGCGGATGGCGTCCATCCCGCCGGAATGATCCTTGTCGCGGTGCGAGACGACCAGCGCATCCAGCCGCTTGACCCCCTTCGCCCGCAGGTAGGGCAGCACGACACGCTGCCCGGCGTTTGTGTCCGTGCTGTATTGCGGCCCGGTGTCGTAGAGGAGGTTGTGTTCGCTGCTGCGTACCAGCACGGCCAGCCCTTGCCCGACATCGATCACGTCAACCCACGCGCTTCCGGCAGGCGGACGCGGCGGCGGCGTGAAGAAGGCCGGAAGCAGCAGGCAAAGGCCCAGCCAGCGCGCCGGGAAACCACGCGGCAGCAAGAGCCAGGCCACGCCGATCAGCGCCAGCAACGTGGCCCACAGCGGCGGTGCGGCCTGCTGCCAGAGCGGCCAGACGGCCAGCCATTCGAGCGCCACCATCAGTTGCGCCAGTAGCCAGTGATCAAGCATCAGGAGCGGCGGCCAGGGCAGCACGGCAAAAACCAGCGCCAGCGGGGTAATGATGAAGCTCACGGCCGGGATCGCCAGCGCATTGGCCAGCGGCGAAACCAGCGAGAACTGCTGGAAGAAGAGCAGCAAGAGCGGCAGGCTGCCGACGGTCACCGCCCATTGCGTGACGCCCCATTGCCGCAGCATGGCCCACCAGCCTCCCGGTTCGCCCAATCGCGAGGAACCGGCGTAAAAGAGGATGGCAACGGCACCGAAAGAGAGCCAGAAACCGGTGGCCAGAACCGCCCAGGGATCAAGCAGCAAGACCGCCAGCAGCGCCAGCAGCAGGGTGCGCCGGATGCCGAAATTTCGTCCCGAGCACAGGCTCAGGGCGACCACGCTCAACATATAGAAGGTACGCTGCGCCGGCACCTCGAAACCGGCAATCAGCGCGTAGCACAGCGCCGCCAGCCAACCGGCCAGCACGGCGGCCTTTTGCGCTGGCAGCCACAACATCAGGCGTTCGCTGCGCCGCCACAGGAAATTGACCAGCCCAGCCAGCAGGGCGGCCACCATCGTCACGTGCAGGCCGCTGATCGACACCAGATGGGTGATGCCGGTGCGGTTGAACACCGTCCATTGGGCGCTGGGAATGGCGCGCTGATCACCGATGGTCAGCGCCACCAGCACGCCCAGATAGGGCGCGTCCGGCAGGGCCGAGAGGAAGCGTTCGCGCAAGTGGTCGCGCAGACGTTCGAGCACGTAATCAGGTTGTTGCACAAACGTATCGAGCCGCTCGTTGTGGCCGCGTGCCCGGATCGAGCCCGTGGCGCGGATGTTGCGTTCCAGCAGCCAGGCCTCGTAATCGAAGGCGTGTGGGTTGGCGTTGCCGTGCGGGCGTTTCAGGCGCACCGTGAAGCGCCAGCGTTCGCCCGGACGCAGCGCCCGCGCTTGTCCGGCCTCGGCGGGATCGTCGAGTTCCTCCCAACTGCGATACCAGGAAAGCTGAATCCGCCCCGGCGCCACGGCCTGCGGCGTATGCACGGTTTCGACGTCGAACACAAAACGCTCGCCACGCTCGAAACGCTGCGGCAGGGCGGCAATCACGCCGGAAAGTTCGATGTCGCGGGCTTCCCAGGCAGGCGGCAGTTCGTCGGCCAGTCGCCCCTGCGCCCGCCATCCGGCCCAGGAAAAACCGAGCA
>CAYMYD010000362.1:0-2245 GCA_964394535.1 uncultured Propionivibrio sp.
TTATTTGGTGCCGAAGATCTTGTCGCCGGCGTCGCCCAGGCCGGGGATGATGTAGCCGATTTCGTTGAGGTGGCTATCCACTGCGGCGGTGTAGATATCCACGTCGGGATGGGCTTCCTGCAGCGCCTGGATGCCTTCCGGCGCGGCCACCAGCACGATGGCGCGGACATGGGTGCAGCCATTGCGCTTGAGCATGTCGATGGTGGCGATCAGCGAACCGCCGGTCGCCAGCATCGGGTCGATGATCAGCGCCAGGCGTTCGTTAAGCTGGCCGACGAAGCGTTCAAAGTAGGGTTCGGGCATCAGTGTTTCATGGTTGCGCGCAATGCCCACGACGCTGACCTTGGCGCTGGGGATCAGGTCCAGCACGCCGTCCAGCATGCCCAGACCAGCCCGCAGGATCGGCACCACGGAAACCTTCTTGCCCTTGATCTGCTGGATCTCCACCGGCCCGGCCCAGCCCTGGATGGTGCAGGGCTCCAGCTCGAAATCCCGACAGGCTTCATAGGTCAGCAGACGGGCCAGTTCGGATGTCAGTTCGCGGAATTTCTTGGTACAGATACCTTCTTCACGCAACAGACCGATTTTGTGTTTGACAAGTGGGTGACGAACTTCAATGACCGGCATGGCAATCTCCAGAGGATGAGGAAGTGGGGAATGAGCAGGAATTTATGCGGTTTCGGTGCTTTCAGGCTGCGCCATCTGCCAGGTGGCGCAGACCTGATTGCGCCCCCGGTTTTTGGCTTCGTAGAGTGCGCGATCCGCCTGCCCGAGAAGGTTGTGCAGGGGTGCTTTTTCATCAGGATACGCCATGGCGATACCCACCGAAATTGTGATGCGTAGCGGAGTGCCCTGCTCCGAGTCGATTACCAGATCGGCGACGCCTTTGCACAGACGCCAGGCAACCTCCTCAGCCTGTGCACAATCCGCCTGCGGCAGCAGAATGGCAAACTCCTCGCCTCCAATCCGGCCAATGATGTCGGCTTCGCGCAATGTCCGGGTGACGTAGTGGGCGACATCACGCAATACCCGGTCGCCGTTGCCGTGTCCGTAAGTGTCGTTGATGGCCTTGAAGTGATCAAGGTCGAACATCAGGATGGCGGTTTGCGTCGCATAACGTTGCGCCCGCAACAACTCCCGTTCGGCCTGTTCCATGAAATGCCGACGGTTGTCCAGGCCGGTCAGGAAATCGGTATGCGCGAGCTTTTCAAGCTCATCCTGGAGTTGCTGCATTCGCCGTGCTGCACGCAGGGTATGGTAACTGGCCCCAGCCAGTGGCATCAGCAAGACCAGCAGGACAACCACGATGGACAGACTGAACAGCCCCCAGGGGGCCAGTACGCGTCGCTCATCCTGTGACGTGACCACCACCAGGGGCGCGTCCGCGAGTTTTTCATAAACCATGATCTGTAGCTCGCCGCTGATGCTGCTGATGGCAGAGAAAGCGCCACGCTCGGTTTCTTCTGCGCGTTTCAATACTTCGGCTTGCGGGAAACGGCGCCCGGGGTTCAACTGCTCCGGGATGCGCGCGAATACGGCACCATCTTCACGCAGCAGGGTGATTTCCTTGTTGTCCGTATAGTCCGCGTCAATGAACAGTTGGGAGAAAATCTCGCTCTCGATCGTCACCACAACGATGCCCTGTAAGCGGCCGTCCGGCGTGCGGATCGCCCGGCTGATGGGTGTCGTCTTCCGGCTACTGGTACGTCCGACCAACTGTTCGCCAAAAACCAGATCCTTGCCGTCCCGATGCTGGATGAAGTATTCGCGATCAGACAAGTCAATGCGTCGCTGTGGCGAGAAAGGCTCATTGGTCGTCAGCAGAAGTTGGCCGGAACCCTGGAGCAGCAGAATTGACTGGATTTCGGGATAGCTATTAACCAGCCGCTTCAGGAAGTCCCACCCTTCCTGATTGGCCAGGTGTTGCATGCCGTGCTGACGGACAATTCCGCTGACGTCATCAAGCAGTCGGGTGCTGGTTTCGAGCAGATGCGTGAGATACAGGCTGGTCAGGCGGGTCGTTTTCAGGTTCGTCTGGGTGGCATCTTCAAGCGCATGCTGGCGGTGCTGAATGATCAGTCCCAGTGCAGCAAAAATACAGAACAAGGCCGTGCAAAGTACCATTACCAGCAGCGGTTTGATCTGAAATTTTTGTTCTGACTGCACGTCAACAGCGTCAGGCGGAGTTGAATTCTGCATGACGGAGATACTAGCGCAGCGATTGCCATATTCCAATAAATACTTG
>CAYMYD010000363.1:0-2225 GCA_964394535.1 uncultured Propionivibrio sp.
CGTGCACCACTTCGTCGTGCGACAGCGGCAGCACGAAGTTTTCGGTAAAGGCGTAGAGCAGACCGAAGGTCAACTGGTTGTGGTGGTAACGACGATGGATCGGGTCGTGCGTCATGTAATCGAGCACGTCGTGCATCCAGCCCATGTTCCATTTGTAGTGGAAGCCCAGCCCCCCCATTTCCGGCGGACGGCTGACCGACGGCCAGGCGGTGGATTCCTCGGCGTAGGTCGCGGCGCCAGGGCATTCCTGCCCGAGCACCTCGTTCATCCGGCGCAGGAAGTGTACCGCTTCGAGGTTTTCACGCCCCCCGTAGATGTTGGGAACCCACTCACCGGCCTTGCGGCTGTAGTCGCGGTAGAGCATCGAGGCCACGGCATCGACGCGCAGACCATCGACGCCGTAGTGCTCGATCCAGAACAGCGCATTGCCGACCAGATAGTTGAACACCTCGCGGCGGCCGAAGTTGTAGATCAGCGTGCCCCAGTCCTGGTGCATGCCTTCACGCGGGTCGGCGTGCTCGTAGAGCGCCTGACCGTCGAAACGGCCCAGCCCGTGCGAATCGGTCGGGAAGTGCGCTGGCACCCAGTCAACGATCACTTCCAGTCCGGACTGATGGCAGGCGTTGATGAAATCGCAGCAGCCTTGCGGCGAACCGAAACGGGCCGTCGGTGCATACAGGCCCAGCGGCTGATAGCCCCAGGAACCGTCAAAGGGGTGTTCGGAGATCGGCAACAGTTCGATGTGCGTGAAGCCCAGATCGGTAACGTAGGGGATCAGCGTTTCCTTGAGCCACTGCCAGTCCGGGAAGCCTTCGTGTTCACGCCGCCAGGAACCCAGATGCACCTCGTAGATCGACACCGGCGCACTCAGCTTGTTACCGGCCACGCCGGTCCGGCGCGACGGAATCTGCGGGAGCTCGCAGACCACCGAGGCGGTTGCCGGACGCAGCTCGGCAGCAAAGCCGTAGGGGTCGGCCTTTTGCGGCAGGAGATAACCCTCGCGCGAACGGATTTCGTACTTGTAGCAGGCTCCCACCCCGATGCCCGGAATGAAAATCTCCCAGACACCGCACTCGCGACGCAGGCGCATCGGATGACGGCGACCATCCCAGGTGTTGAAATCACCGATGACGCTGACCCGCTGCGCATCGGGCGCCCACACGGCAAAGGACACGCCCTTGACACCGTCGATCTCGCGCAGATGCGCGCCGAGCCGCTCGTAAGGCCGCAGGTGCGAGCCTTCGGCGAGCAGCCAGACGTCGAGTTCGCCGAGCACCGGCGGGAAGCGGTAGGGATCCTCGATCTCCTGAACGCCTCCCGGCCAGGTGATGCGCAGCCGGTAGTTGAACAGCTTGTTGCGTCCGAGGATCGAGGCCTCGAAAAAGCCGGAATGATCACCCAAACCGGCGATCTTGCGTTCGGCAAGTTCGACGAGAACCTCGCCCGAATCTGCATCAATCACATGAACCGCCGATGCACCGGGCTGTATGCTGCGCAGCCACAGACGCTTTTTGGCGTCGGCATGCAATCCCAGTACGGCAAACGGGTCGCCGTGTTCGCCACGGCACAGCGCCAGAACTTCAGCTTTATTCAACATATCAGCCTTTCTTCAGTAAGGATTCCATGTTCCAGGTGTCGATCGCATATTCACGGATGGTGCGGTCGGACGAGAAGCTGCCCATGCCGGCAACGTTGAGGATGGCCTTGCGCTGCCATTCGGCCTGATTGCGATAAAGCACGTTGACCTTGCCCTGCGTGGCGACATAGTCCGCGAAGTCGGCGAGCAGCAGATAGTGGTCACCGTAATTGACCAGGTTGTTGAAGAGATCATGGTAACGCTTGCGCTCCTGCGGCGAGAAGAAACCGCCGTCGATCTTGTTCAACGTTTCGTTGAGGTCGGCGTTCTCCGTAAAGATACGGCGCGGGTCGTAACCGGACTGGCGGATGGCAGCCACCTGCGGCGTGGAATTGCCGAAGATGAAGATGTTTTCGACGCCAACGTTATCGCGAATCTCGATGTTCGCCCCGTCCTCGGTACCGATGGTCAGCGCGCCGTTCAGGGCGAACTTCATGTTGCCGGTGCCGGAGGCTTCGGTGCCTGCCGTCGAAATCTGCTGCGACAGGTTGGCCGCCGGGATGATCAACTCGGCCACGGAAACCCCGTAGTTCGGCACGAAGACCACCTTCAGCTTGTCCCGCGTACGCGGATCGTTGTTGACCACCTG
>CAYMYD010000364.1:0-2215 GCA_964394535.1 uncultured Propionivibrio sp.
CCGACCGGCAACCTCGACAGCCACACCAGCGAAGAAATCATGGCGCTGTTCCGCGAACTCAACGAAGAAGGCATCACCATCGTCCTGGTCACCCACGAATCCGACATCGCCGCCCACGCCAAGCGGCAGGTACGTTTCCTCGACGGGTATATCGTCAGCGACCTGGTGAGTGAGGGAAGGGAGAAGGGAGAAGGGGGAAGGGTAAAACCGATCACAGCGGAAAGGACTGCGGAAAAAACGGGGATCGAAGGACACGACAGCGGTAACGCAGCCACGGCCCACCCTTCCCCCTTCTCCCCCCAAAGGGGAACAGCCATGCTGAGGGTCATGCTCGGAGAGGCCTGGCATGCCATGGGCAGCAACCGGCTGCGCACGGCGCTGACCATGCTCGGCATGGTCATCGGCGTCGGTTCGGTGGTGCTGATGATGGCCATCGGCCAGGGCGCGCAGTACGCCGTGGCACAGACCATCAGCACCATGGGCAGCAACCTCTACGTGATCATCTCCGGATCGACGCAGGCGGGCGGGGTGCGCTCCGGCGGGGGCTTCGGCTTCACGCTGCGTGTCGCGGACGCCGAGGCCATCGCCGAACTCGACGAAGTCAGCCACGTCGCGCCAGTGCATCAGGGAACGCAACAACTGGTTTACGGTGCAAAAAACTGGAGCGCCATCGTCATCGGCAGCACCCCTTCCTACCTTGACGCCCGTTCCTGGGCGGTGACCAGCGGCTACAGCTTCAGCGACTCCGACGTGCGTTCGGCGACGCGCGTTGCACTGATTGGCCAGACCGTCATCGAAAACCTGTTCGACCCCGGCGAAGACCCGGTGGGCAAGACCATCCGGGTACGCAACACCCCTTTCACCGTCATCGGCACCCTCGCCCCCAAGGGGCAGAACCTCGATGGCCGCGACCAGGACGACACCATCATCATTCCGCTGACGACCGCCCAGCGCAAGGTTTTCGGCGTCCCCTTCGCCGGATCGGTGCGCACCATCATGGTACAGGCCGCTTCCGCAGAGGCCATGCCGGCCGTCGAAAAATCGGTGATCGCCCTGCTGCGCCAGCGCCACCGCCTGCGCGAGGATCAGGATAACGACTTCTACATCCGCAATCTGGCCGCAGCGGCCGATTCCGCCGCCGCGACAACGCGCGTGATGTCCCTGCTCCTTGGTGCCATCGCCTCGGTTTCGCTACTGGTCGGCGGCATCGGCATCATGAACATCATGCTCGTTTCCGTCACCGAGCGCACCCGCGAAATCGGCATCCGCATGGCCATCGGCGCACGCCAGAAAGACATCCTGACGCAGTTCCTGCTCGAAGCGATCATGATCTCGGTCACCGGCTGTCTGATCGGCCTCCTGCTCGGCATCGGAGGTGCGCTGCTGGTCAACCTCATCACCGACATGGTCATCGTCATCTCCGGCAGTTCGGTGCTGGTGGCTTTTGCCGTGGCTGCCGGTGTCGGCGTCTTCTTCGGTTTCTATCCGGCCAGAAAAGCCTCGGCCCTCGACCCGATCGAGGCGCTACGCTATCAGTAACAGCGCTTCCAAAAAGCGTGCATTCACCGGTGCAGCGGAAAGTTTTATTCCGGAACCTTTTCAGAACACATCAGCTGCCGGGTTTCCGGGGTTTCCAGGCTGATGCGGCCCAGTTTGCCGTCGCGGTAGTCCTGAAGCAGCACCATCGAGGCTTTTTCAAAATCCGCCTCGCCGCCGCGCATCAGGAGGCCGCGCCGCCGGGCAACGCCTTCGACCACGCCAACGGCATCGATCCCTTCAAGACCAAAACCGTAACGCGCTTCCAGCAGCGCCGGGTAACGCGCCAGCAGCAGTGAGGCAAGAAACACCGCGACATCTTCTTCGATCACCGCATTGCGTCCTATGGCGTGACTGGCCGCCAGCATGAAGCCATCGCTATCGTGCTCGATCTTCGGCCACATCAGTCCCGGCGTGTCGATGATCGTCTGGCGCACGCTGAGCTGGTGCACCTGCTGCGCCTTGGTCACCGCCGGTTCGTCGCCCACCTTGGCAATCTTGCGCTTGACCAGGGCGTTCATCAGCGTCGATTTGCCGACGTTGGGGATGCCCATGATCATCATGCGCAGCGGTTTGACGTTATCGTTGCGATGCGGCGCAAGGCTCTGGCACAACGCGGGCAGTTTCGCCACCTCACCCGCCTTCTTGCTCGATATGGCGACCGCCTTCACGCCTTCCT
>CAYMYD010000365.1:0-2211 GCA_964394535.1 uncultured Propionivibrio sp.
TGGCTTCATCCAGAATCAGGATCGGTGCGTCCTTGAGAATCGCCCGGGCAATGGCTAGTCGCTGGCGTTGTCCGCCGGAAAGCAGGACGCCATTCTCGCCAACCAGCGTGTCGAAGCCTTGCGGTAGAAGGTCAATGAACTCTTTGGCATAGGCCGCTTCTGCCGCCTGTACGACATCTGCAAGGGGGGCTCCGGCCAGATCGCCGTAGGCAATGTTGTTACTTACCGTATCGTTGAACAGGGATACCTGCTGCGTCACCAGAGCAATCTGCTGTCGCAGGCTACGCAGGCGGTAATCATTGATTTCGATGCCATCAATCAGTATCTGTCCGCATTCATGCGGGTAAAAACGGGGAATCAGGGCGGTCAGGGTTGATTTTCCACTGCCGGAACGGCCGACAAAAGCCGCCATCTGCCCAGGTTCGATCGTAAAGGAAAGGTCATCAAGGACTTTTTTACTGGTTCCGGGGTAGGTAAAGCTGAGGTTCCTGACTTCAACATGTCCATTGGCGCGAGAAATTTCAAAACTCCCCTGATCGCTTTCCGGAGCCTCGTCCAGTTGGGCGAAGATGCTTTCTGCACCGGCCAGCCCTTTCTGGATAGTGCTACTGACTTCGGAAAGCTGCCGGATAGGTTTGGGCAGCATACCGGCCGCCGTGATGTATGCCACCAGATCACCGGCAGACGCATTGCCACGCAACAGTAACACCAGAAACAGAATGACCGCCATGGCACTGAAAATGACCAGTTGCAGTGAAGGGGTAAAGCTTGCCCCGGTCCGGGTCATTTTGAGTTGCTTCCGTGTATTTTCGCTACTGGCCTTATCAAAGCGGATGCGTTCAAAATCCTCGCCGCCAAAGCTGCGCACGACGCGGTAACCCTGAATGGTTTCCGAAGCAACATGGGTAAGGTCGCCCATCGCCATCTGGATCTGGTGACTTTGCTTGCGGAATTTGCGACTGACGCTGCGGACCATAAAACCAATGATTGGCAACAGGCCAGCCATGACAACGGTCAGCTTCCAGTTCATCCATAAGAGATAAAGAAACAGGAAGAGAACCGTCATTCCTTCCCGGATGATCACCTTGATTGCATCTGTTGCCGCGCCAGTGACCATTGTGACGTTATAGGTGATTCTTGATACCAGATGCCCGGAGTTATGCTGGTCAAAATAGCTGTTCGGCAATTTCAGCAGGCTAGCAAACAGTTTTCGGCGCAGATCGTCAATCAGTCCGAGGGAAACCCGTGCAAGGTAATAGTTGCCAAGAAAAGAACCAATGCCCTGCCAGAGGATCACAATGACGATCAGCAAGGGAACACCGTAAGCCAGTTCCATCTCCCCGATCAATGGGAAGGCATAACGCGACATGGCGCTTTCACTGGCCAGACCGTCAACAAAATACTTGAGAATTCCCGCCAGCATCGGCTGGGCCGAAGAAAAAATGAGGTAGCCAAGGATGCTGGTCAGGAACAGGCCGACAAACGGACGTAAATGGCTCAGTAGCCTAAAATAAATTTTGAGCGAGGAGGACGGCGGAGGGGTCATGGACTGCATCGTGATGATGAAGGGTCAGGAAAGGAAGTCCTTGGCACGACGCACATGAAATAACTCGTGCGAGCGGACTGCCTTGCGAAAATACTCGTTTTCTCCGGTTTTTGGCCAGCAACGACCCGCCAGAAGTGTCTGAATACGACGGCGTAGCCGCTTTTTGAATGGCAGGCGTGGGGTCAGGTCATGCTGCATGCCCAGCGCCATGGCCTTGTCGATCTGCGCTTCGGGTGAAACAGGCAAACTCCAGAAATGCTCGAACCCCGTGCTGTCAAACGACGGAGGTAGCGTCATGCCTTCTCCGGCTGGCCCCATCGGCCAGCGATCATTATCGTGCAGATGGTTGGCGTACAGCAGGAAACTTTTCGGTTTCCATGTGCTCTGACAGCAGGTTTCAATCACCGCCTGTGTTGCAGCGACATGATCCGGGTGCGGATCACGGCGCGGATGTGGAGTCACAATGACCTCCGGACGGAACTCGTCAATCAACACAGTCAGATCGGCAATCAAGTTGTTCCAGCTTGGCAGGCCGTCCTGATCCGAAGGCAGGATACGGCGATTCCAGCCCCGGACGCGACGGATATCCGTTTCATCGGCAACGCGGGATGCAAAAGCCATGGCGGGATCGCGTTGCATGGCAGGCAACTGCATACAGAAATAAC
>CAYMYD010000366.1:0-2207 GCA_964394535.1 uncultured Propionivibrio sp.
CCGCCAGGTAATACGAAAACCCCTTGCTTATCGAGGGGTTTTTTGTTGTTCAGGGTGTTCCGGGAGTGAACATGGTCCATGAAGAAACCAGCTTCTTCGGTGACGAACAGTTACGGGCGCGCATCGCTTGGTATTACTTCATTGCCGGTCTGACGCAGCAGGAGATTTCCGATCGACTGGGCATTGCCCGCGCACGGGTCAACAAGATTGTCGGCCAGCTCCGCGCTGATGGTTCGGTGGTCGTCGATATCCGCTTGCCGTTGGCCAGCTGTGTCGAACTGGAAGAAAAGCTGAAGCAGCGTTTCGACCTCAAACAGGTGAGCATCGTGCCTTCGTCGACGGACGAGGATCTGCAGCGGCGGATGATTGGCGACGCGGCCGGGATTCTGCTGGACGAACTGATTCACGATGGCATGTCGATTGCCATTGGCTGGGGACGCACGCTGAGCGCCAGTATCAAGCGACTGCGCCCACGCCAGTTGAAGGACAGCCCGGTGGTTTCGATGATGGGCGGCATGACCCGCGCTTCGGAAACCAATGCCTTCGATGTGTCGACGGAGCTTGCCCGAACCCTGGGTTCGGACTGCTATTTCGTGACCGCCCCGGTCTATTGTCCGAGTATCGAAAGCCGTGAAATCCTGCTGACGCACAGCGGTGTCAACGAAGTGATCGAGCGCGCAAGAAATGCCGATCTGGCGATCGTTTCCTGCGGCGACCTGACGCTGGGAACAAAAATGACGACGCTCTCCAGCATCGGCAAGATTCGCAACACCCTGCCCGAGCTGAAGAAAAGTGGTGCCGTCGGAGAGATTCTCGGTACCTTCCTTGATGCCGAAGGCCAGCCGGTCAGGCACATGCTGAACCAGAGCGTCATCGCCATGCCGCCGCAGGATTTGCGCTCGATTCCGAACAGCATTCTGATTTCGGGTGGCCTGTTCAAAGCTGACATCATCCGCGCCATCCTTGTGGGCGGTTATGTGAATTGTCTGGTGACCGACGAGGCGGTGGCGCAGCGTCTGGTGGGCGAGGACTAAACTCCGCTCCGTGGCCGTGCCGGGCGGTGCTAGAATCGGTGCCTGTTTGCGGCACGCTGGTTTGAGGGGGAAGACCCGATGGCTGATGAAAGAATTGTTTCCGAAAAGTTCGGCGAGGTGCAGGAGCTGCTGGCACGGCTCAAGCGCGAACGGGATGCTGAAGCGCGTCAGGAAGGCTTTCGTCCGGAAACCAGCGAAGGTGCCAGCGATGCGGCCTTGCGCGCCCTGCTGGAGCGCATTCCGCTGCAGGAGATCGCCCTCATCATCGAGCAACTGGAATCAGCAGATCGTCTGCCGGTATGGAACGAAGTCCGCGAAGAGCGCGGCGAGGCAATTCTCGAAGTCATCTCCGACGAGGTGCGCGAAGAGCTGATCTGTGATACCCACCTGCGCAACGAAAAAACCTCGGTGCGGGCGTTCGAACTGCGTAATGGCCGCCTCTCCCAGATCAACGTCAACACGCCGTATGACCTGCGTTGCCTGAAACCGATCTGGGTCGATCTGGTGGCGCCGACGCCGGAAATCCGCGCCTGGGTCGGGCGCTTTTTCGATGTCGATCTGCCGAACACCAGCAGCCTGACCGACCTGGAAGCCAGCGCCCGTTTCTACGTTGAAGATAACGGCGAAATTCACCTGCACTCGAACTTCCTGCTCGATACCAAGGAGGGTTCGCGCAACGTCGCCGTGGCGCTGATTCTGCATCGGGACGTGCTCTTCACCGTGCGCCCCGAGGAGTTGCCGGTGTTCCGTCTGCAACGCCTGCGTGCGCGTACACAACCCGGCTACGTAACCGACGGCAAGGATGTGCTGCTCGACCTTTACGCCGCCGACGCCGAATATTCCGCCGACGCGCTGGAAGACGTCTACGCCGCGCTCGGCGAAGTCAGCAAGCACGTGCTCGGCACCGAGGTGACCGACGAGGAAGCGGCCAAGATCCTCGCCGACATCGCCAGCGAGGAAGACCTCAACGGGATCATCCGCAGCAATGTGCACGATACCCGGCGGGCGGTTTCCTTCCTCACACGCATCAAGATATTGAGCGACAGCCAGCTTGACGATGCCCGCCAGATCATGCGCGACATTGAATCGCTCGACGGCCACACCACCTACCTGTTCGGCAAGATCAACTTCCTGATGGACGCCACCGTCGGCTTCATCAACATCAACCAGAAC
>CAYMYD010000367.1:0-2198 GCA_964394535.1 uncultured Propionivibrio sp.
CCTGGATGACCGTCTGCATGGCCTTCACCACATCGGCGCCGATGGGGCCGAGGGCGTCCACCGGGAAGGGCGTGGGCGGTTCGATCTCGCGCGACAGCGGCAGGGGCTCGTCGCCGGTCACCGGTTTCGGCTTGGCCCAGTCGGGACGGCCCTCTTGTAGTGAGCGTGTCATGCCCGTACCGCAGGACAGACGTGGCGTGAGATCTTTGCCCGCTCGGCAATCCAGGCATCGATCTCGTGTTCCAGCCAGCCGACCGTGTTGGCAGACAGACGGATCGGTGCCGGAAATTGCCCATTTGCGATCAGGGCGTAAAGAGAACTACGGCCAAGCCCGGTGCGTGCCTCGACCTGGCGACGGCGCAGCACTATCAGCCGGGGCTGGATCGTTCTGGACATCGGTGCAACCTCCTGTTTCGCGTTGGAATGCGATGGAGGTTGGCAGGCCGCGTCCCACCGTAGGAAGGCCTTACGGTGGGCGATCCATTAACAGCGCGGGTTTCAGGCGAGGCTTACGGCGGGGAAAACGAAATGTGTCCCTACCGCAAATACGGTGGGGCTACGGGGGGCTACTGTTCGTCGAACAGTTTGGTCCAGACCGGGAACTCCTTACGCAGGATCGGGGCGACCTTGTAGTTTGGGAGATGGCGGCTCTCGATGAGCCATTTGGCGACTAGGTCGGGACGCCACCAAGAGGGGTAGCGCTCGGCCCCACGATTCTGCAGGCCCTTCTGAACGAGTGCAGCGCCGAGCGATTTGTTGGCACGTGAGACGTTGCCCATGCGTTCCTTCCACCATTTCTCGTTCTCGTGGCGAGTGTCAGCGACTTGGAAGGCGCTGATGATTTCGTTGGCAGGTGCGCCCAACTTGCGCAGTTCGGCTTCGGAGGGATAGGCGTCGTGATTGGGCTTCTCGTCAGCGGCCACAGCAACATCCACCGACGATGGCTCGGCAGGGGATGCATCGACAGAAATAGCGACTTCTATTTTTCCGGTGGTCTGCCCTGCGTGACCACCGGCTGATGGTGTTTCTGAACGTGGTGGCGCTATATCGGCGATCTTGGCTGGCGGGGTTGATCTGTCCTGTGGCGTGACGGGCACCCATTCCCATCGTTCTTCATTGAATCGGCAATCCCCCGGCGAGGCCCATCCCGGATAGGGTGGCTGTTTGCGCGGTCGGGCTGGCAGCGGACTCTTGCCATCCACCGTGGCCGCCCAAGCGTCAAAGTTGTCGCGGTCGATCAGCAGAATGCCGCGTGAGGAAAGCTCGTGAATCGGATCGTCGAAGGCCTTGCCGTCACTGCGCCGGTAATCAATCTCGCCCCGTTCGCAGGCTGACAGTAATGCCTGTTGCTTGGCGTGCCGGCATCGAGAATCCTGCCGGCACCAGTGGTCGAGGATGTACCACGGCGGTAGCCAGTCAGCATGCTCCCAGGAGGGATCGCAAGAAGAAGGGGGCGGAAACGTCATAGGTGCTCATTTTATCGAGCCATGCCGGGTGCTAAAAGTGTACTTTTTGGTCAGGCGAATGCGAATCGTGCGAATGCCGCGAAACGCCTTGTGCCGAAGGGCTTTGCGCCTGTGCGCAGCGGTGCGAATCATGCGCATGGCCCACGGATTCGCATCGGTCGCAGACAATGCGCAAGCCGGAAATCCAGTCGCCGAGCCTGCTTTCGCGGAATTCGCAGGTTTCGCATGGGTCATTCTACGGAAGGGGGCCTTCCTGCCGATATTCCAATGCGGGAGGCGCGAGCGCGGCGCTCCGATAGCGTCAGCGGGCAAACCGAGGTTTGCAGGGTTTGCGATTTGCACCCGGTGCGCGGGGTTGCCGACAGCGAGGCAGGAATGGTACGCATTCTGTGCGTACCGTCGCCGGAAACAGCGCCAATCCATTGCCAGGACGCGATCTTCGAGGGTACGCAACACACGACGGCAAAGGATGGGAGTTGAATTCACACCCTTGGAACCGAAAAACGGTTACCCCTATTCCAGCCAGTACTGGCGCGGCTTTCGGCCGATTTCAGGGCCGAAAATCGGCAAATCGGCCACCGTGAGATTTGGCCGAAGAAATGGGCCTGCGGTGCGCGCAGACCCTTGGGTGGTTTGCGGTCAGGCGATGCGGTAGGTTCGCAGCCCGCCCGCCCCCTTCTCGGTGACCACCTCGTAACCGAGGCGCTTCCTGACCATGCCGGAGATCGCGCC
>CAYMYD010000368.1:0-722 GCA_964394535.1 uncultured Propionivibrio sp.
GAGATTTGTCGCCATCATTCTGTTCGCGCACACCACGTTCACGGTACAAGCTGCCGAATCCTTGGTGCAACTGGATATCGGGCGTGGCGAAGCACGTCTGCCCCTGTACGTCATGACAACGCCAAAGGCCACGGCGACCCTGATCCTGCTGCCCGGTGGCAACGGTGAACTGAGCCGCGGGCCAGACGGCAAACCCACCGGACTGAATTTCCTCACCCGTTCGAATGACCTGTTCCACGCCGAGAATTTCAATACCATCGCCGTTTACCGGGCCAGCGATCTGAAAGACATGGACGACAAGGATCGCATTGATGCAAAACATGTCGCGGAGCTGGAGAAAGTGCTGGCCTATGCGAAAAAGGAGTTTGGCAAGCCGGTCTGGCTGATCGGTAACAACCGGGGGACAATTTCCGCCACGGCAGCGGCCGTCGCCTTGGGCGAAGCCTCCATGCAGGGACTGGTGCTGACGTCGAGCGTCACGTCCAGGAAAGTGGGCGCAGTGCCGACGCAGAACATCGCCAGCCTGAAAATGCCGATACTCGTCGTGCACCATAAAAACGATGCCTGCAAGAACTGTGTCCCGCAGGAGGCCAGGCAGATGTTCGCCAGCCTGAAAGGCGCCACGCACAAAAAACTCCTGATGATCGAGGGCGGCTCCAAAGCAGAGGGCGATCCCTGTCGCGGCACGCACTGGAACGGCTTCGTCAACTACGAGAAGGAAA
>CAYMYD010000368.1:732-2189 GCA_964394535.1 uncultured Propionivibrio sp.
CGTCAAGGCCATTGCCGACTGGATCAGGCTGGACAAGAACTGAGCGGCTGAAGCACCTTGCCTGTCTTCAACTCGTCCGGTCCGGCATGATGCGTATCCATATCGAAAACCTGTGCGTGGCATTCGCCGGTCGGCGCGTTCTGAATAATCTGAGTTTCTCGATTCCGTCCGGCGGGCCGAGTTTTCTGCTCGGGCCCTCCGGTTCGGGGAAAACCACCTTGCTACGGGCGATCAACCGGCTGAATGAGTGTCTGCCGGAATGCGTCACCCACGGGCAGGTGCGTTTGCAACTGGGAGGGCGCTGGATCGACGCCTACGCGCCGGAATTGCCGGTCGAACAACTGCGACGCCGGGTCGGCATGGTATTTCAGACGCCCAATGTGCTGCCGCTGTCCATCGCCCGCAACATCGCCCTGCCGCTATCGACCGTGTTGGAACTGCCTTCCGGTGAAATCACGGGGCGGGTCGAGGCGGCGCTGCGCGAGGCGCATCTGTGGAATGAAGTCTGCGACCGGCTGGACGCACCGGCACAATCACTTTCCGGCGGTCAGCAGCAACGGCTCTGTCTGGCACGCGCCCTGGCACTCGGCCCGGAAATCCTGTTGCTTGACGAACCCACTGCTTCGCTGGATGTCAGGTCGGCACGCCAGATCGAGGAGTTGCTGGAAGGACTCAAGACCCGCTATACCCTGCTGATCGTTTCGCACAGCATCGGTCAGGCGCACCGACTGGCAGAGCGGGTGTTCGTGCTGCACGACGGCTCACGAATCGAACAGCTACCCGCCGCCCTCTGCCGCGACAAGGCGGCCCTGCTGGCTGCACTGGACGAAGAGAACTGAATCAGAAGGCATCCAGCATCAGCTTGACGCCACTGGCAAAAAGCAGCACGTAGCTCACATGGTAGAAAACCTGTTCGGAAACGCGGCGGTGCAGCCAGACGCCGAGCCAGACCCCCAGCGGAGCGAGTGGCGCGAACAACAGTGATGTGCTCAGGTTGCCGAGGTTCAACTGGCCGAGAAAATAGTACGGCACCAGTTTGACGTAGTTGCCGATGAAGAAAAAGATGGCCGAGGTGGCGACAATCGAGGTTTTGTCCAGTTTTTGCGAATAGATGTAAATCGCAAAAGGCGGCCCGCCGGAATGGGCCAGGGTGCTGGTGAAACCGGCACACAGACCGCAAATCATGCCTGCTACCGGGCCGGGTGGGCGCTCGCTCAGGGCGAAATGCCGGGCCAGTCGATCGCTCAGACTGAACCATTTGTTGAGCGTGAACAGGACGGCAACCAGCCCGACAATCAACCGGATCATATTGACCGGCAGCAGACCGAAGGCGACCCCGCCCAGCCCGATCCCGATCAGTCCGCCGGGCAGCAGGATGCGCAGATGATGTACCGACCAGCGCCGCCAGTAGGCATGCAGGCCGAACAAATCCATGGCGCAGAGCAGGGGCAGCATGA
>CAYMYD010000369.1:0-2179 GCA_964394535.1 uncultured Propionivibrio sp.
GTGGCCTGCGGGCCGCGAATGTAGGGCGGCAGACCGGGCAGCGTGTCGGCACAGGGCAGATCGGCGATGTCAGCCTTGGTGTACAGGGGCTTGACGACGATGCCTTCGGAAGTGTGCCAGTTCAGGGCGTCAATATTGCCGCCAGGGGCAGATTTGGTAGCGGCCTTTTTCCAGGCCTCCATACCGGTGGACGAATCAGGAAACACAGGAGTTTTATCGTTGGACATGACTTTACCTTTCAGAAGTAAAAACCGGTTGGCGCGATCGACCGCAAAGCCACGACTCTCAGTACAAAAAGGAAGGCCATCGCTTGTTTGCAGGCACGCCGTTAAGACAGGATGCTACTTTATCCCGCTGACAACAACAAGAAAAGCCGTAAAAACGGACTCATGAATACACCTTCCAGACCATTCTCAGCGCCATGAAAACCAGAAAACAGGCGAAAATTCGCCGGAGCAACTGTACCGGCAGGCGATGCGTGAGCCGTGCGCCGACCGGTGCCATCAGCATGCTGGCGGGCACCATCCACAACAGGGCGGGCAGGTAGACAAAACCCAGGCTCCAGTCCGGCAGACCGGCATGACCCCAGCCGTTGTGGATGTAGCCGAGCGTCCCGCCGATCGACAGCGGAAAACCAACCGCCGCCGAGGTGCCGATGGCTTTCTGTATCTTGACATTGCACCAGGTCAGGAAGGAAACGGTAAAGGCTCCCCCGGCAATTGCCGCCAGCGTCGAAATGGCGCCGATCACCATGCCGGTACTGACGATCCCCGCTGTACCAGGAAGCTCACGGGTACCTTTCGGCTTGAGGTCGAGCAGCATCTGCAGGGCAACGATACTGACCACAAAGGCGAAAAAGAGCGCCAGCGGCCTGGCCGAAATCCGCGCCGCCAGCAGGGAGCCCAGAAAAGTGCCAAGCAGGATACCGGGCGTAATCCGGACAACAACCTCCCACAGCACGGCGCCGTGTCGATGATGCGCACGCAGACTGGAAAACGAGGTGAAGACAATCGTTGCCATCGAGGTGGCGAGTGCAAGGTGCAGGATTTCTTCCGGCGGAAAGCCGCTCTGCGCGGCAAAAAACATCGCCAGCGTTGGCACCATGACCAGGCCGCCGCCGATACCCAGCAATCCGGCGGACAGACCGGTGAATAAACCGAGGGCAACGTAGGCCAGCGGCCAGAGCAAGGGGGTCATGGTTTACAAGGCAAGATAGAGGGCAAAAGGAACAAAGATGACCGAGGCAATGCTGCCGCAGACGACGATGGCTGAAACCAGGCCGGGATCCTGTTTGTACTGTTCGGCAAAAATATAGTTCATCACTGCCGGGGGCAAGGCGGCGTAGAGCAGGAGCAGGCCCTGCATTTTCGGTGCCAGCGGAATGAAGCGCAGCAACAGCCAGGTCACCAGCAGACTGGAAAGCGGGCACAGCGCCGCACCGACGATGCCCATGCTCCAGTTGCGGATACGGAAACTGGAAAAGCCGACGCCCAGGGCAAAGAGTCCCAGCGGGATCGCCGTATCGCCGAGCATTTTGGTACAGGTCGCCAGCCAGGGCGGCAAAGCCAGTCCGGCGAGGCTCATCATCAGGCCGAGAATCATCGCCCACAGCATCGGCCCCTGAAGGATGCCGCGGAGGCTTGCCTGTGGCGCCAGGATGCGGATACCGATGGTGAAGTGCACCAGGCTGAAAACCATGAAGATGGCGATGGCCGCCGGCAGCATTTCCTCGCCGAAAGCCAGCAGGGTCAGCGGCAGGCCCATGTTGGCCACATTGGTGAACACCATGGACGGAATGAAGGCGTGCGGGTTATACCCCAGCAGGCGCGAAACGCCCCAGGCCATCAGGCCGGAACCGATCATCATCAGCAGGGAAATGCCGACAGCGGGCAGATACTCAAGGATGTGGAAATCCTTGGAGGCCATGGCGGTGAAGATGAGCAAGGGGAAAAGCAGGTCGGTGCACAAACGGTTGACCCAGGTCATATCCGGCTTGCGGAAGCGGCCATAGAAATAGCCGATGGCAGAAACAACCAGGACAGGGATGATGATGCCGACAATGCGAATAACGAGTTCCATGAACTTCCAGCGAGGCGTATGGCGCCGGTTTCAGCAGGCTGGTTCATGGAGCCTGTAGGCGTCGTGGCGTATGTGCAGTGCTGGCAAGTTTAACCTAAAA
>CAYMYD010000370.1:0-2170 GCA_964394535.1 uncultured Propionivibrio sp.
ACCTTGATCCAGAAGGGCATCACCTGCATGAAGCCGCGTGCGCCCGCCGAGGAAACCGCGTACTTCTTGAAGCCGCTTTCGACCTGAATGAGGCCCAGCACCAGTTGCGGGTCGAGTCCGGCGCGGGTGGCTTCATAGTGCACGGCACGCAAGAACTCCAGCCGACTTTCCTGGTTGGGCAGGCGTTTGGCAAGGCGCTGCGACATTTCGGTGAGCCAGTCGGCAGCCTCCAGCGGGCTTTTGAACGAGCTTTTCGGTGGTGCCTGGTCCGCGATCGTGCGCGACAGGGCCGCCCGTACACTGGCCGAGAGCGGCTCGTAAATCTGTGCGCCGGCCAGTGCGGGAAGGGGCAGCAGCAGGAAAAGCAGCAGGATTATGCGCTGCACAACCTGCCTTTCAGGAATTCCATGATGTCGGCGGCCGGAATCATCTGCGCTTCGCTGTCGGTACGCCCCTTGTATTCGATTTTGCCTTCCGCCAGTCCCCGGTCACCGATGACGATCCGGTGTGGAATGCCGATCAGCTCCATGTCGGCAAACATCACGCCGGGACGCTCGTTACGGTCATCGAGCAGCACATCGATCCCGGCAGCCAGAAACTCATCATGAAGCTTGTCAGCCACCAGCCTGACCACTTCGCTCTTGGCATAACCCATCGGCACGATGCACACCTCAAAGGGCGCAATGGTGGCAGGAAACACGATGCCGCGCTCGTCGTGATTCTGCTCGATGGCCGCCCCGATGATGCGCGTAACGCCGATACCATAGCAGCCCATTTCCATTACCTGGCTCTGGCTGTTTTCATCGAGGAAGCAGCACTTGAGCGCCTCGGCATACTTCTTGCGCAGCTGAAAGATATGACCGACCTCGATTCCGCGACAGATTTCCAGCGTTCCCTGGCCGTCAGGCGAAGGATCGCCAACGAGTACATTGCGCAAATCAGCCACTTGCTGCGGTTCGGGCAGATCACGACCGAAATTGACGTTTTTCAGGTGATAGCCGGCATCGTTGGCACCGCAAACGAAGTCGCTCATCACGGCCACACTGCGATCGGCATAGACCGGAACCGTGCCGATGCTGACCGGGCCAAGGTAACCCGGCTCACAGCCCAGCGCAGCGACAATTTCCTCGTCAGTCGCGAAACGGAATTCACCAATGATTTTCTGTGCCTTGATCTCGTTCAGAACATGGTCACCGCGCAGCAGCAGCATGACCAACTCGCTGTCCTCGCTATCCTGGATGCGACGCATCACGGCAATGACCTTGACAGTTTGTGTCAGTGGCAGGCCGAGCAGCGCGGCAACATCCTCACAACGCTTCTTGTCCGGCGTAGCCACCTTTTCCATCGCAGCGCCCGGCGCCCGACGCGGTGTGGCGGGAGCAACGGCTTCGGCAAGTTCGATGTTGGCGGCAAAGTCAGACGCCGGACAGTAAGCAATGGCGTCCTCGCCCGAATCGGCCAGCACGTGGAACTCATGTGAGCCGGTACCACCGATCGAACCGGTATCAGCCGCCACCGCACGGAACTTGAGCCCCAGTCGCGTGAAAATACGCGAATAGGTTTCAAACATGTTCTGGTATTCGCGTTGCAGATCGGCATAACTGGCATGGAAGGAATAGCCATCCTTCATGATGAATTCCCGCCCGCGCATGACGCCGAAACGGGGGCGAATCTCGTCGCGGAACTTGGCCTGGATCTGGTAGAAATGCAGTGGCAACTGGCGATAGCTCTTTATTTCCTTGCGCACCACATCGGTAATCACCTCTTCGTGCGTCGGGCCGATGACAAAGTCGCGCTGGTGACGGTCCTTCAGGCGCAGCAATTCGGGACCATATTTGTCCCAGCGCCCGGACTCCTGCCACAGTTCACCGGGCTGCACGGCGGGCATCAACACCTCGATGGCCCCGGCACGGTTCATTTCCTCACGGATGATGTTTTCCACCTTGCGCAGCACGCGCAGGCCGGTCGGCATGATGGTATAGATGCCACCAGCCAGCCGTTTGACGATACCGGCGCGCAGCATGAGTTTATGGCTGATGATTTCAGCGTCAGCAGGAGCTTCCTTGAGCGTGGAGATGAAAAACCGGGAGGTGCGCATGTTCTTGGCCTGAGCGAAAAAGCGTGATTCTACAAGACTGCCGGGCCGGGCGGGCAGCGGATTGTCCTGATG
>CAYMYD010000371.1:0-2154 GCA_964394535.1 uncultured Propionivibrio sp.
CGCAAGCTCAGCGGTGTGCTGCTGATGATTGCCAGCCTGTTGCTGCTGGCCAATGCCGCTTCCGGCGGGAAGGAGCTGGATGATCTTGTCGCCCGCTTTACCAACCGGCCGCAAAAGGTGCTCGATCAGCATCTGCCGTTTGTCACGGTCAGCTCACTGGCCGAGGTCGAGCAGCATGTCAAGGCGGCTGCCCGGCCGGTGATGCTTGATTTTTACGCCGACTGGTGCATTACCTGCAAGAAGATGGAGCGCAAGACTTTCGCCGATCCGGCCATCAAGGCGGCACTTGCCGGTTGGACGCTGCTGCGCGCCGATGTCACCAGCAATTCGGCTGACGACAAGGCGTTGCTGGCCCGCTTCAAGCTCTATGGCCCGCCGGGGATCATCTTCTTCGACAAGGACGGGAAAGAGATCGAAAGCAGCCGCGTTGTCGGCTTTCAGGATGTCGAAGCGTTCCAGGCAACGCTGTCGGGGCTGGGCAGGTGATTCCAATGCCCGAAGCCAGTCATTGCCCGGCGCATGCGGCTCAAGTCCGAAGCGGTAAAGCAAGGCACGGACAAGGACGCTGACTCTGGAATTTTCATGCCCACCCCCTTCGCTGCGGCTTTTCTGAACCGTCGTTCCCTCGCCGCGATCTTTCTGACCGCGGTGGCGCTGTTGTCGGCGCTGACGGGGGCGGGGTACGGCCCGCCGATTTGGTGGGCGGGCATCGCCGCCTGGCTGGCGGCCCTGCTTTTATGGGGGGAACTCGCGCGAAAACAGCAGCACCAGGCGCTCCTTCTGGCGGGCATCGGCTTTCTGGCTTTCGGCGTTGCGCTCATGCGTGGAAATCGTCCGGCGTGGCTTGGCCCGCTGACCCAGAATACGGCCCTTCTGGGAATGCTTGCCTCTGTCAGCTTTCTCCAGTTGCTCGGCACTTCGGACGATGAGGAAACACATCTGCCCACTGGCAAGCTGGCCCTGTTCCGTACGGCCATTGGCACGCATCTTTTGGGCGCGGTGATCAATCTCTCGGGGCTGTACATTGTGGCCGAGCGGATCGGGCCACAGGGCAAGCCCAATCTTGACCAGGCCGCACTGCTTTCGCGCGTGTTTCTCGCTGCGGCCCTCTGGTCGCCCTTCTTTGCCGCCTACGCGGTGGCGATGACCTATGCGCCGGGTGCGAATGCCTTCGGGGTGGCGGTGAGCGGCATCCTGCTGGCCCTGGTGCTGATCGGTCTGGCAGTGCATGACATCATTACGGCCAGTGACGACCGGGCGCTGGGTTTTGTCGGCTATCCCATGCAACGCTCGGCCTTTTATCTCCCCGGTGTCCTGGTGCTGCTGGTCGGCGCGGGGCACTGGCTCTTTCCGCAATGGAGCACCCTGACCGTGATCAGCATCGCTGCGCTGATGGCGGTAGGGGTCGCGAGCATTTTCCGGCAGGGGTTATGCGCGGGTTGCCAGTCCATCGCCCGCCACGCGGGGCAGCGTCTGCCCGGCATGGCCGGAGAGCTGATCCTGTTTCTTGCCGCCGGATGTTTTGCCAGCGGACTGGGGGCCTTGATCGGCGAGAGCGAACTGTGGATGCCGTTTACAAAATTCGGCACCGTCGAAGCCGCCTTGGTACTGGCGATCATGGTCGTCCTCGCCGCCATCGGCATTCATGCCATCGTGTCGATCACCGTGATTGCGACCTGGCTCGCCCCGCTTGATCCCTCGCCCACCTTGCTGGCGATGGTTTTCGTGCAGTCCTGGGCGGTCGGCCTGGTCGTGGCGCCCACCTCGGGAACCATCCTCTCGATCCAGGGGCGCTACGGTCTCTCCGCGCTCTCGCTGGTCAGGAAGAATTTCCGCTACTGCCTCAAGGCCTATGCTGCGGCCGTGTTCTGTCTGGCGATTGTCGGCTATTGCCTGGGAGCATGAGTGGCCGCGTGCTCAGGGAGAGGCTTTCTCCGGGCTGTCTGCTTCCTGCTCCTGTGACTTGTCAGGCTCGGGGGCTTCCTCGGAGACCAGCCCCCAGTCACCGTACAGATACCAGTCATCGCCCAGTAACTCGGCGGGGTGCTGGGTGCGATCCGAACCATTGCCGCAGCCCATCGCGTTTTTCGAGCAGAAACGGTCACAGCCCCAGCAAATCCGCTCCGGATGCTTGGGAGCCAACGGGAATTTTAT
>CAYMYD010000372.1:0-2150 GCA_964394535.1 uncultured Propionivibrio sp.
CACGCTGGATCAATTAGTTGCGAACGCCGTGCTGAACGAATGCAAACCGGACATGAGCAAGCAATTGATTCTGTTATGAAATCTACCGGACAGTAGTGGGACAAGCCAATAAAAACACCGGAAGCGAACATTGTGACCCGACCCAAAATCCTCTTTGTTGCCGAAGCCGTCTCCCTGGCGCACCTGCTCCGCTCGATCACCCTGGCCCGAACCCTTGACGCAACAGCCTACGACATCCACATCGCCTGTGGTGAGCAGTATGCGCTTTTCCGGCATGATTTTCCCTGGACCCACCATCGCCTGAAAAGCATCAGCGCCGATGCTTTCATTGGCCGCATGGCGCGCGGTCTGCCGACCTATACGCCTGCCGAACTGGAGCGCTATGCCCAGGATGATCTGGCTCTCTTACGTCAGGTCAAACCGGACCTGATCATCAGCGACTTCCGCATCTCGCTCAACGTGAGTGCGCGGCATCTGGGCATTCCGCTGTTCAATCTGAGCAATGCCCAATGGAGTTCGCTCCTGCCGGAACGGCCGATGCCGCTGCCGGATTTATGGCTGGCACACATCCTGCGTCCCTGGATTTCCAACCTGATCTTCCAGACGGTCTGGCCGGTCGCCCTGCCCATCCACCTCTACCCGATCAACCGCTTGCGTCGCAAATATGGTCAGGCACCCTACCGCAGCATCCATGCCTGCTATTGCGATGGCGACACCACCCTTTATGCGGACACGCCGGTACTGATTCCCCTGCCCGAACAACATCCGCAGCACCACTTCCTCGGACCGGTGGTGTGGAAACCGGAACAGCCGGAATTCCCGACATGGTGGGCGGAAGCGGCTGCGACAACAGGACGACGCGCCTACCTCACGCTCGGTTCGACCGGCAAGAGTGACGTCCTGCCCACAGTCGTCGCCAGTTGTCAGGCACACGGCATCATCAGTCTGGTATCCACCGCAGGAAGAAAAAACTTTGTTTCCGCGCCGCCATCGGTATATGCCAGTCAATTCCTGCCCGGCGGCGAAACCGCCGCCCTCTCCGACCTTGTCATCTGCAACGGCGGCAGCGGTACGGCGCATCAGGCGCTGGCAGAGGGTCGACCGATTCTCGGCATCTGCTCGAACATGGATCAACTGCTGACGATGGAAAGCATCGAACGGGCAGGGGCGGGTCTCTATCTGCGCGCCACGGATGCCAACCGCAAACGGCTGGAAAAAGCCATCGGCCGCCTGCTCAACGAACCCGGCTTTAGCGAATCCGCACGGAAAATTCAGGCCGGATTTGCGGAATATGACGCCCGCAGGCGTTTCCCGGCCATCATCGCGGCGGCGCTGGGAAAAGCAGGAGGCTGATCCGGCGGCCTATGCCTTGAAATGCTCGAGCAGCCCGCGAGCCATGTCCTCGGTCATGTCCAGCACCCGTTCGAAACCTTCGGCCTGGCCGTAATAAGGGTCGGGGATGTCCTGCCCCTTGAAGCGCCGGGAATGATCCAGACAAAGACCGAGTCGGTCGGCGTATTCGGGCGGACACAACCGCCGCAGTTCGTTGAGCACGCTGCGGTCAGCGGCAAGGATGTGGTCAAAATAAGCGAAATCCTCGCGCACCACCCGTCGGGCGCGAAGCGCTGACAGATCGTAGCCGCGCTGCCGGGCGGCGGACTGGGCGCGGCGGTCGGGGGCATCGCCAAGGTGGTAGCTTTCCAGCCCGGCGGAATCAATTTCCACACGCCGGGACAGGCCGCTTTCGTGTACGCGTTTGCGCAGCACGGCTTCTGCGGTCGGGGAGCGGCAGATGTTGCCCATGCAGACGAACAGCACCCGGCTCATGACGCCACCCCCGGCAGATGCACACCAAACAACTGTTCCTTGGCGCGAAACAGGGCATCGCGGACCGCCGCGGCTTTTTCGAACTCCAGGTTTTTGGCGTGTTCGTGCATTTCTTTCTCCAGTCGTTTCATTTCCCGGGTCAGTTGTTTTTCGTTCATTGCGGCGTAACCGGCCTGCTGCTGGGCGACCTTGTGCTCGCGCTGGGCGCTTTCGGCATCGTACACGCCGTCGATGATGTCCTTGATGCGCTTGGTGACGCCGCGCGGGGTGATGCCGTGCACTTCGTTGTAACGCAACTGTTTGTCGCGGCGTCGCCCGGTTTC
>CAYMYD010000373.1:0-2146 GCA_964394535.1 uncultured Propionivibrio sp.
TTCTGTCTTTCCTGCCACCAGGGAATCGAGCCGACCCGCCCGCTTTCTTCCGGCATGATGAGCGAGATTCTGGCGAAGGGGAAAGCGCTGGGTGACCCCAACGGCTGCGTCGTCTGCCACGCCGGTACGCCTGCGGAAACCGCAAACAAGGAGGTCGCCCACAGCGGTGCACCGAACGGCAACAAGCTCGCCGCCTTTACGCCGACACCGGGGGCCTTGCAGATCAACCAGAACACCTGCGGCCAATGCCACGCCGACCACGCGTACAGCGTTCCACGTTCGCTGATGAACTCCGACGCCGGCAAGATGAAGGCGATTACCTGGAGTTGGGGGATCGGCACGGAAAATCACGATCACATTTACGCCAACCACGACCTTGACGATCCGGACGGGGCCACGCCACGCTTCGGCACCGAAACCTTCAAGGCGTACATGAAGGAATTGGCGACCAAGTTCCCCGGCCAGTATCCCGGCCAACTGAAGAAAATCCCCGAAGTCGACCTTGCCAAGATCAAGGAAATGCCCGAACAGGCAGCCTTCACCTATTTGCGCAACTGCAACGCCTGCCACCTGAGCGGCAAGGGTAATCAGGATCGTGGGCGTTACCGGGGGGTCGGTTGCGCGGCCTGCCACACGCTCTACAGCAGCGAAGGTTTTTACGAAGGCGGCGACAAGTCGATCCCCAAGGATAAAGCCGGTCACCTGATGGTGCACTCGATGCAAGGTACCCGTAACTCGGAAATCGAAGTGAACGGCGCGAAGCTTACCGGCGTTCAGGTCAGCACCTGCGCGGCTTGCCATACCGGTGGGCGGCGGATTGGCTACGCCTACCAGGGTCTCATGGCCTACGGACACGAAGACCATCGCGGCCCCTTCGACGAAAAGGGCGGTTCGCAGAAACCCCACGGTGCTTACGTGTACAAGCACATGAAGGACGATGCGCACCACAGCCTGAAGGACGTGAAAGGCGTTCAGTCCGGAATGCTGTGCCAGGATTGCCACTCGACCACCTCGATGCACGGCACTGGCAACATTGGCACGACCGCACTGGCAACGATCGAAACCGAATGCGCCGACTGCCACGGCACCCCAACGAAGTTCCCGTGGGAACTGCCGCTGGGCTACGGCGAGGAATTCGGGCGGAAGCTTGATATGTCGAAAGCGCGGGGCGTCGCCGACAAGCCCCTGCTCCACACGGCCAAGTCCTCCAATCCCTATGCCAAGGAAGACGGCTACCTCCTGACGGCACGCGGCAATCCCTTCGGCAACGTGGTCAGAAAGGGCAACAAGGTCATCGTCCATTCCGCAAATGGTCATGATTTTGAATTGACGCCCTTGAAGGAAATCGCCAGCCAGAACAAGTGGACGAATCCGGTTCAGGCGAAGACGGCGATGGTCGGGGTTGAAAAACACATGGAAAAGCTGGAGTGCTACGCCTGCCACCAAACCTGGGCCGCGCAATACTACGGCTACCAGTACGCGGTCGATTACACCAAGCAATCGACGGACTGGCTTGATTCGGCCGAAAAAGTGGCGAAGGACGGCACGACGGCAGATCGCGACAAGAAATTCGTCATGCAGAAAGGCGCGCCGACCTCCTGGGACTACAGTCACGAGCGCTGGGAAAGTCCGCCCCTGGGTGTCAATGGTGAAGGCCGGGTCACGCCGCTCGTAGGTGTCATCCAGACGGTCGGCACGGTTATCGGCCCGGACGGCAAGACGATTCTCTGGAACAACGTCTTCAAGACCAAGGCCGGTCATGCAGCTATCGAACTGGCACCCCTGAACCAGCACTCCACGTCGAAAGACGCGCGTGACTGCGTCGATTGCCACGGCAACACGGCAGCGGCAGGCTACGGTATCGATGGCGGCAAGTACGATGCCAGCCCCGGTGTTCCCAAGTATGCGGATATCCGCACCGGTGATGGCAAGAATGTGAGCAAATTTACGCAGATACAGCTCAACGCCATCAAGGGGCTGCATGGCGATTTCATGCAGGCGGTTACTCCGGATGGCAAACAGGTACAGACAGTCGACACCCACTGGCCACTCTCCGGCCCGCTCTCGAAAGCACAGCGAGATGTGATGGCCCGGCGCAACACCTGTATCGGCTGCCACCAGGACATTCCCAACATCGCACCGATCA
>CAYMYD010000374.1:0-2134 GCA_964394535.1 uncultured Propionivibrio sp.
AAATGCAAAATCTCTTTCAAAACCCCGGCTTCTCGATGGCCAGCCTGACGGCGGCGATCAACCTGCTGCCCAACCGCTATGGACGGCTGGAGCAACTCGATATTTTCCCGGCGAGGCCGGTGCGCACCCGGCAAATCATCGTCGAGGAATACGCCGGACGCTTGAATCTCCTGCCGACCCGTGCGCCCGGTTCGCCTGGCACGGTGGGCGAACGCGGCCAGCGTCATCTGCGCTCTTTTGTCATTCCGCACATCCCGCACGACGACGTCGTGCTGCCCGAAGAAGTCCAGGGCATTCGCGCCTTTGGTTCGGAAACCGAGATGGAAGCCATTTCCGGTGTCCTGGCCCGCCACCTGGAAACGATGCGCAACAAGCACGCCATCACCCTGGAGCACCTGCGCATGGGAGCCTTGAAGGGGCAGATTCTGGACGCCGACGGCAGCACCATCTACAACCTCTACACCGAGTTCGGTCTTGACCAGACCACAATCAACTTTGATCTCGCCAATGCGAACAGCGACATCAAGGGGCACTGCTACGAGGTGCTCGCCGAAATCGAGGATAACTTGAAGGGCGAGTTCATGACCGCTGTGCATGTGCTCTGCTCGCCGCTGTTTTTCCGGGCGCTCACCAGCCACAAGGCGGTCAAGGAGGCTTACACCCAATGGCAGCAAGGGGCGATCCTGATCAATGACGTGCGTTCCGGTTTCACCTACGGCGGCATCACCTTCGAGGAGTATCGCGGCCAGGCCAGTGACGCGAACGGCACGGTGCGCAAGTTCATCGCCCCCGGCGAAGCCCACGCCTTCCCGTTGGGCACGGTGGACACCTTCGCCACCTACTTTGCCCCGGCCGATTTCAACGAAACGGTCAATACGCTCGGCCTGCCCCTCTACGCCAAACAGGATGCGAGGAAATTCGAACGCGGCACCGACCTGCACACGCAGAGCAACCCCCTGCCGATGTGCCACCGGCCCAGAGTGCTGGTCAAACTGACTTCGGCGTGACGCGCATGAAACTGGCTGATTTTTATGACGCCGCCGGACGCGCCGGATTCTTGACCCCGGCGCGTATCGGAAGCAAAGACGTGCTGGTGGATTTTCGTGCGCCGGATGCGGAAGTGCTCGACGGTCTGGGCCTCTCTGTCGATGTCGCCATCCGTTATCCGGCTGACGCTGTCCTGTTGGACAGCGGCCACGAACTGGAAATTCAGGGCGTGCGCTATCAGGTGCGCGAGGTACGGGCCGTGGGTGACGGCTCGGAATGCCGGGCCACACTGCGCTGCCTCGACTGAGCGGCAGGCCTGGCCATGCTACCCAGCCTGCGGGAGCAAATCATCCAGCGCGTCATTGACCGCCTCTTGCCCGTCATCACGGCAGCAGGCGGCATTTTGCGGCGGCAACCCGGTACACCGACCGAGCGCTTGCAGATGCCCGCGTTTCTGCTTTTTCCGGAATCCGAAAGCGTGCGCCGGATCAATGACCGGACGGAACGCGAACTGGTGCTCTGTCTTATCGCCCTCGCTGCCGGGTCGGCGACGGAAATTCCTGAACGGATCACCGACGGCCTGATTGTTGCCGCCCACGCCCGGCTCTTTGCCGATGTCACGCTCGGCGGTCTGGCCCTGGGGCTGGAAGAGATCGACACCGACTGGCGCGATGACGACGCCGGTCTGGAAATGGCCGCCCTCCCGGTTCGTTACCGCATCACCTACCGCACCTTTGCCCATGACCTCACCCTGAAAGGATAAACCGCCATGCCCCGCTTCAGATTGCATCAACCCCACACCCACGCCGGTATTGATCATGCCGCCGGAGCCGTCATCGAAGTCGAACCGGACATCGCCGAATGGCTGATCGCCCGACAGGCGGGCGAGATCGTCGTTTCGTCGGAAACGCCGTCCGCTGACACTTCCGAAGCAACTGCCCTGCCGTCCCCTTCTTCCCTTTCCTCAACCCGCAACAAGTCTAAGGAGTCATTTCAATGAGCTATTTTTCTGGACAAGGCCGCGTCTTTATTGGTGCCCGCGACGCCAATGGCAACCCGCAGGGGCTCACCTTTGTGGGCAACGTCCCTGATCTCAAGGTGTCGCTGTCGGTCGAAACCCTGGAGCATCAGGAATCGCAATCCGGGC
>CAYMYD010000375.1:0-2132 GCA_964394535.1 uncultured Propionivibrio sp.
TCAGGACAACAAGGTCAAGCAGGAATCCTTCAACTCGATTTACATGATGGCGGATTCCGGGGCGCGCGGTTCTGCGGCGCAGATTCGCCAGCTGGCCGGGATGCGTGGCCTGATGGCCAAGCCGGACGGCTCGATTATCGAAACGCCGATCACCACCAACTTCCGCGAGGGCCTCAACGTTCTCCAGTACTTCATCTCGACGCACGGTGCGCGTAAAGGTCTGGCAGATACCGCGCTGAAGACGGCGAACTCGGGTTACCTGACCCGCCGTCTGGTCGACGTGACGCAGGATCTGGTGGTCATCGAGGAAGATTGCGGCACCGAGAATGGCGTGACCATGAAGGCGCTGATCGAGGGCGGTGAAGTTATCGAGCCCTTGCGCGACCGTATCCTTGGCCGCGTTAACGTTTTCGACGTGGTCGATCCGGCCACCGAGGAAACGGTGATCGAGGCCGGCACGCTGATCAGCGAAGACCTCTGTGATCTGGTTGAAAAACTGGGCATCGACGAAGTCAAGGTACGTACGCCGCTGACCTGTAATACCCGCTACGGCCTGTGTGCCAAATGCTATGGCCGCGATCTGGGCCGGGGTTCCATGGTCAACGTCGGCGAGGCGGTCGGCGTCATTGCCGCGCAGTCGATCGGCGAGCCGGGAACGCAGCTCACCATGCGCACCTTCCACGTTGGTGGTGCGGCGTCGCGGGCGGCGGTGGCTTCGCAGGTCGAAGCTCACAGCACCGGTATCGTGCGCTTTACCGCGCCGATGCGCTACGTGACCAATGCCAAGGACGAAAAGATCGTCATCACCCGCTCCGGCGAGGTGGTGATTGTTGATGAAAACGGTCGTGAGCGCGAGCGTCACAAGACCCCCTACGGCTCGACCCTGCGCGTCAATGATGGACAGCAGGTCAAGGCCGGCACCAAGCTGGCGACCTGGGACCCGCACACCCGCCCGATCGTCGCCGAATACGCCGGTCAGGTGAAGTTCGAGAACGTCGAGGAAGGCGTCACGGTGGCCAAGCAGATCGACGAATACACCGGCCTGTCAACGCTGGTGGTGATCGATCCGAAACGCGGCGGCAAGGCGCAGACCAAGGGCCTGCGGCCGCAGGTGCGGCTCTTCGACGCCAACGGCGAAGAAGTGCGCATGCATGGCAGCGAACAGGCAGTGACCATCACCTTCCAGGTCGGCGCGATCATCACCGTGCTCGACGGGCAGCAGATTTCGGTCGGTGACGTGCTCGCCCGTCTGCCGCAGGAATCGGCCAAGACCCGTGACATCACCGGCGGTCTGCCGCGCGTTGCCGAACTGTTCGAAGCCCGCACGCCCAAGGATGCCGGCATGCTCGCCGAGTACACCGGTTCCGTTTCCTTCGGCAAGGATACCAAGGGCAAGCAGCGTCTGGTCATTACCGATCTTGATGGCGTGCCGCACGAATACTTGATCCCCAAGGACAAGCACGTACTGGTGCACGACGGCCAGGTGGTGAACAAGGGTGAACTGATCGTCGATGGTGCGCCCGATCCGCATGACATCCTGCGTCTGCAGGGCGTCGAGGCGCTGGCGGTGTACATTACCGACGAGGTGCAGGACGTTTATCGTCTGCAGGGTGTCAAGATCAACGACAAGCACATCGAGGTCATCGTGCGCCAGATGTTGCGGCGTGCGCTGGTGGTCGATCCGGGTGACACCAAGTTCATCCGCGGCGAACAGGTTGAAAGGGCGCATCTGCTCGACGAAAACGACGCCTTGCCGAAAGACAAGCTGCCGGCAACCTATGAACCGGTGCTGCTGGGCATCACCAAGGCCTCGCTCTCCACCGATTCGTTCATCTCGGCGGCGTCCTTCCAGGAAACCACTCGCGTGTTGACCGAAGCAGCGATCATGGGCAAGCGCGACGAACTGCGTGGCCTGAAGGAAAACGTCATCGTCGGTCGCCTGATCCCGGCCGGTACGGGGCTCGCCTATCACCGGATGCGCAAGAACAATGCGGCCGGAATCGACAGCATGCTGTCGGTCGAAACCATTGCCGAAGAGCTCCCGGTGGACGCCGGGGAAGCAGCGGCGGAGGGGCAGGTCGGTTGACTTGGGGCGGAAGAGCAAATAAAATCCGCCCTCTTTGTCGGCATGG
>CAYMYD010000376.1:0-2102 GCA_964394535.1 uncultured Propionivibrio sp.
AATGCCGAAAAGAAGATCGTCGAAATCCGCCAGCAGCGCAAGAAATTTGAAAACGAAGCCGAGTTCTACAAGAAAAAAACCTTGCCGCACGAGGTGCAAAAGGGTCTGGCTGACGCCGATTCCGACATCAACTCGCAGGAAGTGTTCATTGCGGAGAAGAAGAAGGAACTGGAAGTCATCCACGCCAAATACGACGAGGACAAACGTCGTTTCGTCGAATTGATATCGCAGCGCCCCCCCAAGCGCTGAACACAATACACCGTACGCAAAGGGGTGCCAGCGCACCCCTTTTTGCTGCGTGCGCCCTGTCATGTAAATGCAACAGGGCACCACGATAATCCCCATCGTTTTCCATCCGCCCCTGCGGGCATTCTCATCCTATTGGAGTTGAAACGATGATCGAAAAGAAGAAAATTCACCGTAATGTCCTGATGGCGCTCTCGGCGCTGTCCCTTCCGCTGGTTCTCACGGCCTGTAGCAGTGTCGGCGAACAGCGAGCGGATGCGGGCAGTATCGAGTTTGCCAACATTTCCTACCCGGTCAGCGATGCGGAAAAGCGTCTGGTCAGAGGCTCTCCTTCCGTCAAGGTCGACGGCAAAACTTACAGCATCGGATTTCAGACCATTCTGCGCAGCGGCGATCAGCGCGGTGGCGGCGTGTTCGGACAGCTTTTTGACAGCCAGGGCAAACCGATTCTGGAAAAGGACGGCTCACCGCGTATTTCCGACGATAACGACCATTCGACCCTGCTCGATGTGCACGGCAAGGTGTTCATGATGTCGCAGTTTGAAAGCCGTCCCGGTGCGTTCTACCTCACCGAACTCAATCAGGATGCGGCCAGCGGCAAGCTGACCGCGGTGCGTACCAAGCCGGTTGATTTTTCGGCACTGGCCGGAGGCTGGGTGCATTGCGCCGGTTCTCGCACGCCGTGGAAGAGCCACCTGGGCTCGGAAGAATATGAGCCGGATGCGCGCATGGTCGACGCCAAAACCGGCATCAAGGGCGAGGGCTGCAAGGTCAACAGCAGTGATTGCGTCAGCGGCATGAAGGGCGATTCGGCCTACTACCGTTCGATGGCCGACTATTTTGGCGGCGATATCAGCAAGGTGAATCCCTACATGTACGGCTACATCACGGAAGCCACCGTGACCGGCGCAGACATGGGGGCCGCGCCGTTTGCCAGCAACGTCAAGGTGGTCAAGCATTTCTCGATGGGCCGGACGGCCAATGAGCTGGCCTACGTCATGCCCGATCGCAAGACCACTTACATTACCGACGATGGCGCGATGGTCGGTCTGTTCAAATACGTCGCCGATCAGGCCGGTGATCTCTCCGCCGGAACGCTGTACGCCGCGCGCCTGACGCAGCAATCCGCCGACAATGGCGGTAGCTTCACCGTCGGCTGGATCGAACTGGGCAAGGCCACGGACGACGAGGTGAAGGCCATGATCGACAAGGGTGGTGCCGGTGGTGGCAAGATCCGCTTCAACGACATTTTCGATGCGGTATTGCCGACCGTCAGCAACGGGGTCTATTCCTGCGCGGCGGGTTATACCGGTGTCAGCCACGGTCACGAAAAGCTGGTGGGTGGTTCCTACAACGAATGCCTGAAACTCAAGCCCGGTAAGGAAAAAGCGGCCGCCTTCCTGGAAACCCGTCGCTATGCGGCACTGAAGGGGGCGACGACCGAGTTGAACAAGGAAGAAGGCATCACCTACAATCCGGCGTCGCGCAAACTCTACATCGCCATGAGCGACGTGAGCAACGGCATGAAGGCCAATGACAGCGGCGCAAAGAGCGATACCGAAGCGTTTGCCGGTGACCACATTCGCGTTGCCGAAAACCGTTGCGGTATCGTTTATGAACTCGATGTCGACAGTAACTATTCGGCGACGACGATGAAGGGGCTGGTTTCCGGCATCGCCAAAAAGTACGAGAAGGACAGTCCTTACGCCGGTCACACCTGTGATATCGACGGCATCGCCAATCCCGACAACCTGACCTATCTGGGCCGTGACACGCTGATTATTGGCGAGGATACCGGCAGCGGTCACCAGAATGACCTGATCTGGTCCTTCAACCTGAAAACCAAGGCGCTGACC
>CAYMYD010000377.1:0-2097 GCA_964394535.1 uncultured Propionivibrio sp.
CCATGTGTCTGCCCCATCTCACGTATACTGTGCCCATGCCGACACGACTGCTCCCGATTCTGCTGCTGAGCCTTTTTCTTGCCGCCTGCGGGATGACCCCTTTGACCCCTTATCCTCCCGCCGAGGTCACGCTGACGCCGCGACCGGCCAGTGCCAAAGGCAATGAACTGGCCTTGTATGCCTTGGGTCTGCTCAATACCGGCTATCGTTTCGGCGGCAAGAATCCGGAAGCCGGGCTTGATTGCAGCGGGATGGTTTCCTATATTTTTGCCCAAGCGCTCGGTATGCGTCTGACCGGCAGTGCCGCCGACATGGCGCAGCAGGGCCAGGCGATTGCTCGCCAGCAGTTGCGTCCCGGTGATCTGGTTTTCTTCAATACGCGCAACCGGCCTTTTTCACACGTCGGTGTGTATCTCGGTGATGAACGTTTCATTCACGCGCCGTCGAGCCGGGGGCGGGTGCGTATCGACCGCCTGAGTGATGCCTACTATGCTTCGCGTTACGAGACGGCACGCAGTTATGTCGATTAAAATCCTCCGTTTTGAGCTGCAGGAACAGGAGCCATTGTGATCGGTAAAACGGTACTGATAACCGGTGCGGCGCGGCGGGTGGGGCGGGCCATTGCTCTTGAACTGCACGCGGCCGGAGCCAATGTCCTGCTGCATTACCGAAAGGCTGCCGACGATGCCCGTGCGTTGGCCGGAGAACTCAACGCGCAACGGCCAGGCTCGGCGTTCTGTCAGGCGGCAGATCTGCTCGATCTCGGGGCACTGTCAGCGCTGGTCGATGTCACGCTGGAGCAGTTTGGCCGTCTGGATGCTCTGGTTAACAATGCGTCGAGTTTTTTTGCCACGCCACTCGGCCAGATTGACCTGGCCGCCTGGGATGATCTGATCGGCAGCAACCTGCGCGCACCGCTGTTTCTGACGCAGGCGGCGGCACCGCATTTGCGTGCGACACGCGGCGCGGTGGTGAATATCACCGACATTCACGCCGAACGGCCGCTGGTCACCTATCCGCTGTATTGCGCGGCAAAAGCCGGGCTGCTCGGACTGACGCGCGCCCTGGCGATTGAACTGGCGCCCGAGGTGCGGGTCAATGCCGTTGCACCCGGCCCGATCCTGTGGCCGGATGCCGATGCGCCGGGACGTTTCGCGCCACAGGCGCAGGAACACATCATTGCCCATACCCTGCTCAAGCGCGAAGGCCGTCCGGACGACATTGCGCGTACCGTGCGCTTCCTGCTCGACGATGCCCCCTATGTGACCGGGCAGGTCATCAATGTTGATGGTGGGCGTTCGGCGCATTTGTGAGTGGCGCGAGCATTTTCCCCATCTCTCCGACTTTTTCCTGTGGACTATTCGAAAAACACCAAACGTCTGGCGCATCGGCTGGAAAGGGAAACCGGCAAGGCGATTGCCGATTACAACATGATCGAGCACGGCGATACGGTGCTCGTCTGTGTTTCCGGCGGCAAGGATTCGCTGGCCCTGCTGTCGATCCTGATGACCCTGCAACGCCGCGCGCCGGTCGATTTCCGGCTGATCGCGATGAATCTTGACCAGAAGCTGCCGGGCTTTCCGGCGGATCTGCTGCCCGCGCATTTCGAGCGCCTGGGGGTCGAGTACCGTATCGTCGAGCAGGATACCCGCGCCATCGTTCTGGAAAAGACGGCCGCTGGCAAGACGCCCTGCTCGCTCTGTTCCCGCCTGCGTCGCGGTGTGATCTACCGTACGGCCAAGGAGTTGGGGGCGAACAAGGTCGCCCTGGGCCATCATCGCGACGACATCATCCACACGCTGCTGCTCAACATGCTGTTCGGCGGCAAGCTCAAGGGGATGCCGCCCAAACTGCTGACCGATGATGGCGCACATGTCGTCATCCGTCCCCTGGCCTATTGCGCCGAAGCTGAAATCGCCCGTTACGTGCGCGGCATGAATTTTCCGCTCGTTCCCGGCAACCTGTGTGGTCTGCAACCCGAACAGCAGCAGCGGCAGAAGGTGCGGGAGATGATGGTCGAGTGGGATCGGCGTTATCCGGGTCGCAGCGAATCGGTCTTCAACGCCATGCAGCACCTGGTTCCCTCGCATCTGGCTG
>CAYMYD010000378.1:0-2097 GCA_964394535.1 uncultured Propionivibrio sp.
CCGGATTCAGCCAGAGCGCCCCGCAAGCGATGTTGCAGGCTGTTCAGCCGATCCGCCTGCGCGGCCAGGCGTTGCGCCGGGTGTTGCAGCCGGTGTGCCAGCAGGTCAAGGCGCTGGCCATACTGCTCAAGGCGATAAGCAGTCTGGCGATGCAGTTGCGCCTGCAGCGTCAGCAGATGGTTCAGCAGACTCTCACGCGCCGGGGCAGCGAGTTCGGCAGCGGCGGTCGGCGTCGGCGCACGCTGGTCGGCTGCAAAGTCGGCAATGGTGAAATCGGTTTCGTGGCCGACACCACTGATGATCGGCAAGGTGCTGGCGCGGATCGTCCGGGCCAGCGCTTCGTCGTTGAAGGCCCACAGGTCTTCGAGACTGCCGCCGCCACGGCACAGGATCAGCAGATCACATTCGCCATGCTGGCCGGCCGCACGGATGGCGCTGGCGATTTGTGCGGCAGCCCCCTCCCCCTGTACCGGCGTCGGATAAAGCGTCAGGTGGACATGAGGCGCTCGCCGGGCCAGCGTGGTCAGCACGTCACGCAGCGCAGCCGCCTGGAGTGAGGTGACGATGCCGATACGGGTCGGGAAGGCAGGCAAGGCCCGCTTGCCCACGTCGTCAAACAGCCCTTCGCGCTCCAGCTTTTCCTTAAGGCGGAGGAATTGTTCGTAAAGCCGTCCGGCTCCGGCCTGCCGAGCCGTTTCAACATTCAGCTGAAAATCGCCACGCGCCTCGTAGAGCGAGACCAGCACGCGGGCCTCGACATGCTGGCCGTTTTCCAGCCGCCAGCCCAACAACTGCGCACGGTTGCGGAACATCACGCAACGTACCTGCGCGCCTTCGTCCTTGAGCGAGAAATAAACGTGGCCGGAGGCAGCCTGCGTCAGGTTGGAAATCTCACCGGCAACCCAGCACAGCGGAAACGCCGACTCCAGCCGTTCCCGCGCCAGGCGGTTGAGCATTGAAACAGAGAGAATGGGCGGCTGCATGGATTCGCCTGGACAGGGACGACAGCCAGCGCGTCGTGGTGACGCGCTGATCAGCCGATCACGCCGGCAGCGGGTCCTGATTCCCCAGCGCCGTGGTATTCAGCCCGCCATCAACGTACATGATTTCGCCGGTAATCGCGCTGGCGAGGTCGGAAAGCATGAAGGCCGTGGCGTTGCCGACTTCGTCAATGGTGACATTGCGGCGCAGCGGGGCGTGGTGCGAGTTGAAGGCCAACAGCTTGCCGAAGTTGCCGATGCCCGAAGCAGCCAGGGTCTTGATCGGCCCGGCGGAAATGGCGTTGGCACGAATGCCCTGCGGCCCGAGGCAGAAGGCCAGATAGCGTGTCGCTGCTTCCAGACTGGCTTTGGCCAGGCCCATGGTGTTGTAGTTGGGCATGGTGCGCTCGGCACCGAGATAGGTCAGCGCCACGACCGAGGCCTTGTTGCCCTTGAGCAACAGGGGGCGCGCCGCTTTGACCAGCGCCGGGTAACTGTAGGCGGAAACATCGTGAGCGATACGGAAAGCGTCACGCGTGATGCCTTCCAGGAAATCGCCTTCGATCGCCTCATTGGGCGCGTAGGCAATGGCATGCACCAAGCCGTCCAGCCCGTCCCAGTGTTTTCCGAGTTCGGCAAAGAGCGTTTCAATCTGCGCGTCTTCGGCGACATCGCAGGGAAAAACCAGAGTGCTGTCGAATTCAGCGGCAAATTTGGTGATGCGTTCCAGAAAACGTTCGTTCTGATAGGTAAAGGCCAGTTTGGCACCCTCACGGTGGCAGGCTTTGGCAATGCCGTAAGCAATCGAATGCTTGGACAGAACGCCCGTGATGAGAATACGCTTGTCAGCAAGAAATCCCATGTGTTCTTTCTCCAGTGGCAGTGTAGTTAACAGTCCGACAGGCCATGCCGGCCTATCGTCAGGTGCGCATTATAGGGGATTTTCCCCGGACATCCGGCAAAAATAGCATTCTCAAAAAGGCGCACCGGAGCGTTACTGCGGATTATCCTAAAAACCTCAGTTGGACGTGCCTGCAGGTGGTTCTGGCGCGGTGTCTGGCCAGGCGCGACGAAGCAGCATGGTCGTTCCCTGCAATGAGGAGCAACAACGCCAGGC
>CAYMYD010000379.1:0-2092 GCA_964394535.1 uncultured Propionivibrio sp.
GTCGGTTGACTTGGGGCGGAAGAGCAAATAAAATCCGCCCTCTTTGTCGGCATGGGTCGAGCTGATCCGTGTCGATGGTAAAAAAATGTGCCAAGGCGGTTTCGTCCGCCTTGGGTTTTTTGCGGTACCTGTGTGCGGCGAATTGCGCCGCATCGTGAATAGGAATAGAAACATGCCAACGATCAACCAGCTGGTGCGCAAGCCACGCGAAGCAGTCAAAACCAAGAGCAAAGTACCCGCCTTGGAAAATTGCCCGCAGAAGCGCGGTGTCTGCACCCGCGTTTACACCACGACGCCGAAGAAACCGAACTCGGCCTTGCGTAAGGTCTGCAAGGTGCGTCTCACCAACAGCTTCGAAGTCATTTCCTATATCGGCGGTGAAGGTCACAACCTTCAGGAGCACTCCGTCGTGCTGATTCGTGGCGGCCGGGTCAAGGACTTGCCAGGTGTGCGTTACCACACCGTGCGCGGTTCTCTGGATACCCAGGGCGTCAAGGATCGCAAACAGAGCCGGTCGAAGTACGGGACGAAGCGCCCGAAGGCGGCTTAAGCACTGTTTGCCCAAGGCGGTGTCGTCACCGCTTGAGTAAGTGGCCGCTCTGCTGGGCGGCCGGGAGGGGATCGGCGTTTGCCGTCCTTCAACTGAATTGATTATGAAAGGTTTTTACCATGCCTCGTCGTCGTGAAGTACCCAAACGCGATATTCTGCCGGATCCGAAATTCGGCAACATTGAAGTTTCCAAGTTCGTCAACACCATCATGATGAGCGGCAAGAAGTCGGTTGCCGAGCGCATCGTCTATGGTGCTTTTGAAATCATCAGCAGCAAGGGCGGCAAGGACCCGATCGAGGTCTTCAATCTGGCGATGAACAACGTCAAGCCCCTGGTCGAAGTCAAGAGCCGCCGGGTCGGTGGCGCCAACTACCAGGTTCCGGTCGAAGTGCGCCCGAGCCGTCGCATGGCGCTGGCGATGCGCTGGCTGCGTGAGTCGGCACGCAAGCGTTCCGAAAAGTCGATGGATCAGCGTCTGGCAGCAGAAATGCTTGAAGCTTCCGAAAATCGTGGTGGTGCCGTCAAGAAACGTGACGAAGTGCACCGTATGGCGGATGCGAACAAGGCGTTCGCTCATTTCCGGTTCTGATCTGTTTTTCTGCCGACAGGAAAATCTTCCTGTCGGCTTTTGTTCTTTATTAGCGAAGGTTTAATACTGTGGCACGCAAAACTCCTATCGAGCGTTATCGCAACATCGGTATCAGCGCGCATATTGATGCTGGCAAGACGACCACCACCGAGCGCATTCTTTTTTACACGGGTGTCAACCACAAGCTTGGCGAGGTGCATGACGGCGCCGCAACCACCGACTGGATGGCGCAGGAGCAGGAGCGTGGTATCACGATTACCTCCTCGGCGGTGACCTGTTTCTGGAAGGGCATGGAACTCCAGTTCCCCGAGCACCGCATCAACATCATCGACACCCCCGGACACGTTGATTTCACCATCGAAGTCGAGCGCTCGATGCGCGTTCTCGATGGCGCCTGCATGGTTTATTGCGCCGTCGGCGGCGTGCAGCCACAGTCCGAAACGGTCTGGCGTCAGGCCAACAAGCACATGGTTCCGCGCCTGGCCTTCGTGAACAAGATGGACCGTTCCGGGGCGAATTTCTACAAGGTCGTCGAGCAGATGCGCACCCGCCTGAAAGCCAATCCGGTGCCGATCACCCTGCCGATCGGTGCGGAAGATACCTTCAAGGGCGTCATCGACCTCATCAAGATGAAAGCCATCCTCTGGGACGAAGCCTCGCAGGGGATGAAGTTCGAGTATCGCGAAATTCCGGCCGACCTGCTGGAAAACGCCAAGACCTGGCGCGAGCAGATGCTCGAAGCGGCGGCGGAAGCTTCCGAAGAACTGATGAACCAATACCTCGAAAACGGCGATCTCTCTGAAAAGGATCTGATTGCCGGTCTGCGCGCGCGCACCATTGCCTGCGAAATCCAGCCGATGCTGTGCGGCACCGCCTTCAAGAACAAGGGCGTGCAGCGCATGCTTGACGCCGTCATCGAGCTTCTGCCTTCACCGGCCGACATCCCCGATGT